>JAEDOJ010000011.1 GCA_016302015.1 Oscillospiraceae bacterium
CTGCGGTGCGTTTTCTTCATTGCTCTTCAATAAAGCTGCAAAGCTGGGACGTGGAGAACCGATTCAGATTGGTGTGCTGCGCCTGCCGCATCTGTGCAGTAACGGCAGGATCCCTCAGCGCTTCCAAGGCGGGCAGCAGCTCCCGTTTCAAATTTTTTACGGCAATGCTCATCCCCCGCTGTGCGAAAAAGCGATAGTTATGAGACTCACAGCCGGGAATCGGCGAAATATGGATCAGCGGTACCCCGGCGGCAGCGGCTTCCGTGGAGGACAGTCCCCCCGGCTTGGTGATAAACACGTCGCTGCCATGCAGATACTCCGCCATCTGATTTGTCTTTTGAATCAGGGTGATCTGATCACATCCGGCGCAGGCTTTGGTCAGCTTTTCGTAGAGCTTGCGGTTATTTCCGCAGATCACGATCAGCCGCCGCTTGCTGTCGCCGGACAGGTAAGGGCGCAGCACGGAAATCGCCGTGGAGATTTGCCCTGCGCCGATACTGCCGCCGGACAGCAGCATCACAAAGCTGCCGTCGTCCCAGCCCAGCCTTCGCCGAGCCTCCTCCCGGGGCAGTTCCTGGGCAAATTCTCCCCGAACCGGAATGCCGAAGGGCAGAAGCCGGTCACCGTCAAAGCCGTAGCGGCAGAATTCCTCCCTCAGTTCCGGGGAGGGAATCACGGTGAAATCGCAGTCGGACTCCTCCTCAAAGGGTGAGCAGGTATAGTCCGTGGCGACAAAATACGTCTTCGGCAGAGAAAAGCCCTCCCGCTTCATTTTGGTCAGGGTCAGAGCAGGAAAGGTATGGGAGGCCACGATTGCGTCATAGGGATGCGCCGTCAGGTATTCCCCCAGATATTTTGCCATTTTACCGTTTGCCCAGTAGACCGGGGATTTGATAGGCAGATGCCGGTAGGCATTTCCCAGAAAATAAATTGTGCCGAACAACCGGGGAAGCCGTTGGGCAAGAAAGATATAAGCGCGGTTGATGAAGGAGGAGGTCTTCTCTCCTTTCAGATCAAAGGCGTTCATAAATGTCACGCTATGCCCTCTGCGTTCCATTTCCTCTGCCACCGCCTGTCCGGCGGAATTGTGTCCGCCGCCCATGCCGCAGGATAATACTAAGACTTCCATCCGAATTTTACCTCGAGCTTTTCCTTTTTCTCTTTGCTGGCCACCAGCTTCAGGATGACGGCCTCGGCAATCAGCAGAAAGCCGATGCGGATCGCCGCTTCGTGGATGACGACAAACATAAGGGGCATGGTCACGATGTAGGTGGCCAGGGTACGGTAGTAATGGGGCGTGATTTTGATAACCACCGAAAATACAACAAACATCACCGCCAGCAGCAGGGCAGGTCGCAGGTCCGGTGCCAGTCCCAGCAGACAGCCAAAGGAGACGGCGATCCCCTTTCCGCCCCGGAAGCCGTGAAACACGGAATAGTTATGTCCCATGACCGGTGCGGCCATCACAAGGGCAAATCCCAGCGTTGGAAGGGAGTCTGCGCTGTGGAAGTACAACGCCACAGGCAGGAAGCCCTTCAGCATATCAAAGCACAGGGTCAGGCATCCGCACCAGAAGCCTCCGTAACGGAAGGCGTTGGAGGTGCCCGGATTGCCGTCGGGGCTGGCGGCGGTAATATCTTCTTTTGCCAGAAGATTGCCAAAAAACTTCGCCCACAGCAGGCTGCCGGATAAGTATCCCAGCAGAACGTATGAAATGATTCTCATAAGACCACCTCCCTTTCTCCAGATCCTTCGACAGGAAATATGCTTAGGGTATTATACCGCTTTTATGTACGACTGTCAATACGAGGATTTCCATTGGCTTGGGATGCAAAAGGAGACCGCTGCCCTAAGCGGTCTCCTTTTTGTAGCAAACATGGTGCCGGCACCATGTTACTGCTCTCTGTCCCGTGGGAAAGAGAACCTTATTTTTTCACCTCATACCGGACAGACTCTCCGGCGTATAGATCGGAGAACCCAAGGCCGGGATCTGTGGAAATGATCACAGCATTGTCACAGTATATGGTATCGATTCCTGTTTCGGATTTCTCCTGCAGCGCCGCCGGGTCAAATTCCTCCGAAGTAAACAGGGGAAGCAGCTCCAGCGCAATTTCCGCGCAGGATTTCTCGGAAGAAATACCGACGAAATCATTTACAGAGGATTTGCACAGGCCATCCTCTAAATTGACATAGGGCGTTCGGATTTCTCCGTTTTCCAGTTCGTAATAATGAATCTCGTCCATTGCGCTCAACCCAAAATTCCGGAAATACACCAGGTTGGCAGGTGCGGTATACTCCACAGACGCCGCCTGATAGACTGTTTGCCCAATGCGGTCAAAGAGGTTGAAGGAATATCGATCGCTCTCCTCCCCCAAGGTGGCGGAAAAACCGTCAAAGCTGGAAATCGTGCCATACCGGTAGCCGGCGTCCGACAGGGACTTTGCGGTATAATCCAGAATAAATGCGTTTCTGAGCCAGAAAAAATCAAGATATTCCGTAATACCATTTTCCTGGGCATAGGCCTGGTATGCATCGGAGACATACAGCTCTACGGTGGAATTTCCCAGCAGTTTCACCTGAACCGCCTCAGGATCATGGGCAAAGGTGAGAATTTCCCCGAAATATGTCCTGATTTCTTCGTTCTGGTAGGGGTCGAAATAAACGGTATCGCTGTCGTTGGTACAACTGAACAGTCCTCTGTACTGCTCATAAACCGGGGCGAGGTAGAGGTAGCGGCTGTCCTGCAGCAGCTCAAAAGCCTCATAGAGAGGGGCCTCTACCTGTACCGGTTGGTTCACATGACGGTTCAGGTAGTAGATATTGGTATGCTCCGGAAAGCTCTCGTTGGTGAAGAGCATATATCCCAGATCCGTCGCCTGGGTGTAGGCTTCAGAAATCAGCTTGTACTCTGCGGTTGCGCCCAAATCACTTGCTCCCAGATGGTACTGGAAGGAGAATTCCTGAGCGCAAACCGTCTGTGCTTTGGAATTGGTCTCGATGTCCCGCCAGCCCTTCTCCGTGGTAAGCAGCTTCAGCACGCCCACGGAGAATGCCGCAAGGGCAATCACAGCAAAGACGATCATTAAGATAAACCGTACTTTTTTGTGACTTTCGGACAAATTGATCTTTTGCACCTCACGCAGAGGAGATTCATGTTTTCTTGCTGATCGCTTCATATCTCGTACCTGAATTGTTTAAATTGTAGCCAGCAACAGCAGCGCACCAAATATCAGAATCACCACTGCCAACAGGGTCAGACTGATCACAGCGCCCTTTCGGCATGCTTTAAAGTTGCGGATATAATTGTGTTTTCTGAAAATAAATGCGGCAATCAAACCAAAAATAGGCAGGAGGAAGGACAGGAGGGCATACCAGAAGCTGCCGGTATCATGCACCGGGCGGGCCTTGATAAAGTCGCCGCTGGACATCTCATTTTCTTCCTTGGGCTTCTCCTCTTTCTTGGTCTCGGGATCTACAATGGTGATGCTCTTCAGAGGCACGCCGGCTTCCCGCTGTTCCTTGTACTTTTCGATCTCAGCCTTGTTGCCGTAGACATAGTGTCCGTGGCCGATGCAGACCATCTCAGGCTTGTCCTCGCTGTAGTCATGGACGGAGGGATCGTAGGTAAACAGCTCCTTATGCTTCTCCAGCTTGGGATCGGGAATAGGAATTGCGGAAATCAAAGAACGGGTATAGGGATGCAGAGGATAGTTAAACAGCTCTTCAGCCTCCGCAACCTCAACAATATTACCCTTATAGATAACGCCGATGCGGTCGGAAATAAAGCGGACGATGGACAGGTCGTGGGCAATAAACAGGTAGGTGGTCTGACGCTCCCGCTGGAATTTCTTCAGCAGATTCAGAACCTGGGCACGAATGGAGACGTCCAGTGCGGAGATGGGTTCATCTGCCACAACCAATTCCGGCTCCATAATCATGGCTCTTGCCAGGCCGATTCTCTGGCGCTGACCGCCGGAGAATTCATGGGGATAACGGGTCAGATGCTCAGGCAGCAGACCGACCTCGTTGATCATGTTTTCTACCTTTCTGACCCGGTCGGCCTCATCTTCATAGAGATGGAAGTTGTACAGACCTTCAGAAATGATATAGTCCACGGTGGCACGTTCGTTCAAAGACGCCGCCGGATCCTGGAAGACCATCTGGATATTCCGAATGACTTCACGATCCAGAGAACGGGGAATCTTGCCGTTGATCTTTACGCCCTTATACTCGATGGAACCGGCAGAGCAGGGGTTGACCCGGATGACGGCACGGCCGATGGTGGTCTTACCGGAGCCGGACTCGCCAACCAGGGAGAAGGTCTCACCCTTGTAGATGTCGAAGGAAGCGTTCTTGACCGCCTCGACCTTATTATCTCCCTTTCCGAAGGTAATATCTACGTTTTTTACGGAAAGGAGAATTTCCTTGCCGTCCTCAGTCTTCGGGCCATGCTCAGGCAAATGCCGAACCTTGACATCTTTATTTTTCAGTTCAGTTTGTTTACTCATGGCAGCCCCTCCTAAATATTGAAAGCATTCAGCAGCTTTTCGTGCAGATTCTGAATCGCTTCCGGCTTTTCGATCTTAGGCGCTCTGGGGTCAAGCAGCCATGTCTTTGCAAAATGCGTGTCCGTGATCTGGAACATGGGCGGCTCCTTCAGGGTGTCGATCTTCAGGCAGTAGGGATTTCTGGGCGCAAAGGGATCGCCGACGATCTTGTTGTACAGAGAAGGAGGCGTGCCGGTGATGGAATACAGCTTGGTATTTCTCTGCGCCAACTGGGGCAGAGAGGAAAGCATCGCCCAGGTATAGGGATGGCGGGGATCATAGAAGACTTCCTCCACCGTGCCGAGCTCCACGATCTGTCCGGCATAGAGAACCGCAACGCGATCCGCAATATTGGCGACCACGCCCAAGTCGTGGGTAATGAACACGATGGTGTAATTGAATTCCTTCTGCAGATCCTTGATCAGGTTCAGAATCTGCGCCTGAATGGTAACATCCAGAGCGGTGGTGGGCTCGTCGCAAA
Source organism: Oscillospiraceae bacterium (assembly GCA_016302015.1). The sequence continues at coordinate 5,029 of JAEDOJ010000011.1, forward strand.
TCAGGATCTTCGGCTGGCAGGACAGAGCGATTGCGATAACAATTCTCTGACGCATACCGCCGGAATACTGGAAGGGATAGTCATCAAACCGGTTTTCCGCATTGGGAATGCCGACCTTCTTCATCAAATCCAGCGCCCGAACCCGAGCCTCGGCCTCAGAGCAATCCTGATGCTTCAGAATAATGGAGGTAATCTGCTTGCCAATGGTGATGATGGGGTTCAGAGAGGTCATGGGATCCTGGAACACGGTGGCGATTTTGCTGCCACGGATCTGAGACAGATCCTTGGAATAGCGAATGTTGGCCAAATCCAGTTCGCAGGTGCCGTGGAGCGTTTCCGGCGTCTCATCCAAAAACTTCACACGGAAGGCCACGGTGCTGAATACATTACTGCGCTCTACGTCATTATCCAGATCAACGCCCAGACGCATGGCTTCCTTCACCGCTGCCTCCAGCTTGGAAACCAGCTTCATGCGGTGATAGAAATCATAACGACCCACGGAGAGGTAGATTTCCTTGGCAATGACTTCGTTCCGGTCGATGATGGTCTGGGGAACCTCCTGCTTACACTCCTGAGCGTACTTCTCCTTCAGCTGCGCCATCTTTGCGGCGTAGGTTTCCTGATAGGCGGTGTCGTTCTTTGCGGCAGTCTTATGCTGAGCGATGGTCTTTTCCTTTTCTTCCTCCAACGCCTTGATCTGTGCGTCGAAGGCAGCGATCTGATGGGCAGTCTCCTTGATTTTGTCCTTTTCCTTGGACGGATCAAAGGTCTGCTTCAGGTTGAACGCCTCGGTGCGCTGGAACTTCAGCTCCTCCATTCTGGCAGTGAAGCTCTCATCCTCCTCGTCGCTGAGGACATACTTTGAACGCTTTTCGGCCTCCAGCTCAACGATCTTCCGGTAGGTTGCGGCACCAAGCTCCAGCTTGGAGTAGCTGTTCAGCTTCTTATGGATGCCGCGAATGGTGCGACGCTCGGAGGCGCCGATCATCACGGTGGTATCCGCAAGCTCGGGATCATTGAACAGAATCTTGCCATGATCGATATAGCCGTTGGAATCCAACATATTGGCAAAGGTCTTGGTAAAGACGGACTTGCCGGAGCCGGACTCGCCTACGATGGCGATGGACTCATTTTCATAAATATCAAGAGAAATGCCGCGAATTGCAGTGAGGATTCTGCCGCGGACGCGGAATTTCACAACCAGGTCCTGTACGGACAACAATACTTTCTTTTCTTCCATAGCAGCACCCTCTTACATATGCGTTCTGGGGTCAGATGCGTCGCCCAGGTTCTGGCCGACCACATACAGAACGACAGTAATGATGGAAGCCACGACGACAGGGCTCCAGAACTCAAAGCCCCAGCCGGGAGTCAGCATTGCGCTTTCTGCGGAGTAGATCAACTTACCAAGGGACATATCCTTCAGGCCCATGCCGATATAGGACAGGAACACTTCGTAGGAAATATAAGAAGGAATCTCAGTTGCGGTCAGGGTCACGATGACGGAGGTCATGAAGGGCAGAATGTTCTTCATGGCGATACGGATGGTAGAGGTGCCCAGACAGCGGGAAGCCAGATTATATTCCCGGTCTCGAATAATGATAACCTGCGTTCGGATAAAATATGCGATGCCAAGCCAGCCGGTGACGGTCATTGCCAACACCATGGTCCAGAAGCTGGCACTGAAGATCATCACCATGACGGAGATCAGCAGGATATAGGGAACGTTGGCAACGATGTTGTAGACCTCCTGCATGATGATATCCACCTTTTTGGAGAAGCCCCAGATGGCGCCCACAATGACGCCGATGGTGAGGTTGATCGCCGCACACATGAAGGCCAGAGAGATGGAGATCCGTGCGCCGTTCCAGATGGCGTCAAAGGTGGATTCACCGGAGGCGCCACGGCCAAGGATGGTGGAGAAGCCGAAGCCGCCCTGCTCAATGGCAGCCGCAGGAGAAAGATGCTTCATTTCGGGGTTTCTGATGTTGGCAAACTGGTCATAATTGGAAAACAGGGGATAAATATAGGCAAATCCAATCACCACTGCCAGCAGCACCAGAATGATAATATTGATCTTCTTGCGGAAGAAGACACGGAACACGGACGCCCAGTAGGAATACCGGGGCGCAGTGATTTTTTCGGATTCCTGATCCTTGTGATCAACATGAGCAAAGAGCTCGTCGTCAGACATATGCAGATCCTTCAGATCAACGAGGTTATTCTTCATGTCTCTCACCTTTCTTTCGTATTGAATGAGATCCGAGGATCGACCATGGCCATAAGGACGTCACCCAGAATCAGGGAAGTAACCGTCAGGACGGCGTAGAACAGGGTCACACCCACGATAACGCCGTTATCATACTGGTTAATCGCCTTGGTCAGCAGATTACCGGCACCGGGAACTACATAGACACGCTCGGTGATGATGGCGCCGACCAGACAGAACATGATATCTGCGGGGATGTTATGAACCACGGGGATAGCCGCATTCTTGAGAATGTGCTTGGTGAAAATTTCGCCCTCGGAAAGGCCGCCGGAACGAGCGAACTTGACATAGTCAGAGTTCATCTGGTCGATCATATAGCGGCGGAGCCACTTCATCAGGCCAGCGGCGGAAGGCAATGCCAGAGAAATAATGGGCAGGATATACTGGAGCTTCGTACTCTTTTCCATCTCAAAGGTGGCAGGCAGACCGATCTTGCTGCCGATGGCCTTGAAGAGGAAGATATACGCCAGAGAAGGCACTGCCATAATAAAGACGATGTAGACCGTACCAATCTTGTCCACCAGCTTGTCCTTCTTGCGTGCCATCAGGATGCCAAGGGGAACGCCCAGCAGGTAGGCAAGGGCAATGGCAAAAATACCAATGACAAAAGAGAAGCCGATCTTGGACATATTGTTGCTTTTGGTCAGAACACTCGTATAATCGTCAACGTAACGGGATTCAAACACCAGACTGGAGCCTAAAGAACCGGGAGCGTAGGTGGCAGTATGGAGATCGTCTGCAGTTTCCTCCACCAAACCGGTGGGATAGGTCGCGACTGATGTCTTATGGGAACCCTGGGACTGGGTCATGGTAGTGAAAACATCCACGCCGGTATTCACGGAATAGGACTTGCCCAGATTCAGGGACAGAAGATTCTGATGGATAAAGGGGAACTCGCCATCAAAATACAGGAGATACTTGTGCGTTGTACCATTACCCATAATCGCCGGTGCGAAGGTGTCGCCTCCGTAGACAGGGTCATGGAGGGTAAAGGTCAGTCCGCGCTCACCGATGTCTTCCTCCACATTGTGGATGTTGTCCACGGTGAACAGACCGGAAAAATAGGATACCAGTCGATTGATCAAAGGAATATCCTTATAGGCAAACAACTGGGGCTGGCCGCCATCCGCAATCTTTCTGCCGGCCAGAGTCACTGCGTCCATACGTTGCGTCTCGTAACCCTTGGACTTATAGTATTCAATAAATTTCTGGGTATACTCTTCTGTCAATGCACTGTCTTTCTCAGGAGTTCTGCCCAGAGCGGCTGCTTCTTTCCGAGTTTCCTCATCAATCTCGCCATTCTTTGCAAGCTCATTCAACCAATCACCGTAAGGAACATAGTCCAGATAACCATACTCTTCCCACTTACGATACTTATAGGTTTCCTTCTGATTGTTCTGCTGATGGGAATAAACAGGGTCAGAAGCAAAGATAAGGTTCCGATCCAACAATGCATAAATCATGACCATAACGATCGCCACGACCGCAATTACAGAGAGTAAAGCATGCAGTATGCGTTTCAGTAAATATTTAGTCATAATCTTTCACTCACTTATTATCGTCAAGAGGGTGAACTGCTGGAGTCCACCCTCTTGCGCTTAGTCATTCATTACGATGCAATTGGATATTAGAAGACACCCAGGCACTTGGTCATGTAGCCTGCGTAGTCAGGCAGCATGGTATCCAGATAGGTCTGAGGATCGCCGTAGTCGGGGCCCCAACCGGAAACATCGTAGATGTTGTAGTTGGCGTCTGCACCGGTATCAGCATAGTAGCCAGCATAGTACCAGTCAGCAGATTCAGCGCACTCAACCAGGTTGATGATCACAGCGCCGCCCAGAACTTCTTCCACAGACTGCTTGAAGGTGTTAGCACGGTTCAGGAAAACCTCGGAACCGGAGTAGCAGGGCAGATCCAGGTAGATGGGGTTCGCAGCGGAGACCTCAACGCCGTTGACAGCCAGCTCTTCAACAGCCAGTGCCAGTTCAGCAACAGCAGCGGTGGGGTTGTACCAGCCGTCAAAGCTGTCGGAGGTCAGGTTAACAGGATCCCATACGGTCAGCGGGACGCCGTCAGCGTCGATCTGAGCCTGAACGATCTCACCATAGAAGGTGCCTGCGGGGAAGGTGGTCTCGGTGCCGTTGATGTCGATGGTAACATCCTCGGTCAGGAAGACGAAGTTGCCGGGGGTGTAGGTGTTACGCAGGGAGTTCAGCTTCAGCTCTTCGCCCTGGGTCTGTGCGTTGTAGGAAGCACGGTCGATGGACATGTTCAGAGCGCGGCGGAAGTGGACGTTACGCATAGCCATGTTGGCACGGGCGCCGTCTTCTTCGGTCATGGTGGACACAGCGATGGTCTCGTCGTTGAAGTTGGCGTATGCGGAGCGGTTCAGGTTGAAGAATGCGCAGAAGGAAGTAGCGTCGGTCTCGGAGACGTATGCATACTCGTCGAACAGGCCGTCAGCCTTTGCGGCTTCCAGAGCGGCAGCGTTCAGACCGGCACCGGACAGAACACCGGCCTTCAGGTCATTGTAGGCCTTGGTGGCATCCTGGCCATCGTTGAACAGCCAAGTCAGGGTCTTGACGGTGATGTTGTCAGCGTTCCAGTAGGCGTCGTTGGCAACGAAAACAATGCTGTTTTCAGCAGTGTGGTTGGTAACACGGTAGGGACCGCAGTATGCGATGGAGTTGACGTCCTTGCCATACTTGTAGGAAGGATCTTCGCTGTTATACTCAGCGCCGAACTTGCCGCCCATGGACTCGTAGTAAGCTCTGCTCATGGGAGCGAAGACATTGTAGCCCAGCATGGTCATGAAGTAGGGGCAAACATCGGTCAGAGTGTATTCCAGGGTGTAGTCGTCGATCGCCTTGACGCCAACTTCGGAGAAGTCAGTGATATCGCCGTAGATGTACTCAGAAGCGTTCACGATGATGCCTTCGACCAGGTATTCCAGGCCGCCCATGGCGTCCATCATGTGCTGCATGCCGGCAACAAAGTCGTCAGCCACAACGTCAGCGACCTCACGGCCCTGAGAGTCAACCCACTTCAGGCCTTCACGGAGCTTGAAGGTGTAGACGGTGCCGTCAGGGGAAACCTCAACGCTCTCAGCCAGAGCAGGCTGCTGAACGCCTTCTACGTCGTACTCATACAGGCCATCGAAGGTGTTGACGATGGCTTCGGAGTCAGCGGCGCGGGAGGTTGCCAGAGCGTCCCAGGTCTGGGGATCGGAAGCATAGCCGATGGTGTAGGCGTCGGTCAGAACATAGCCCTTCTCGGTCAGGAAGTTCTTTGCCCACTCTTCGTAGGTGCCGGTGCCCTTCAGCTCTGCGTACTGAGCCTTCATTTCAGCTCTGTCAGCAGCGGTGATGAACTTGTCGGTGACCAGCATGTTGTGGAAACGATCGGAGTCGTTGCCCCACAGAGCATTGCCGTAGCCATAGGGAGCCGCGCAGGAGATGGCGTAGTTGCCGCCCTGGGTAGACAGGGGCAGGAACGTGCCGGAGGTCAGCAGCTTTGCCTCAGCCTGAGCCATGAGAGCATATCTCAGGGACAAGTTGTTGACCTCTCCCTTGCCGGCCTCGTACAGGGAGATGAACTCACCCAGAGCCTCGTCGTAGAGGAGAGCGGAGGCTTCGTCATAGGACAGGCCAGTGACGTCAGCCATGGTTTCAAGGACGTCTTCAGTAGCTTCGGTAGCTTCGGTAGCCACTTCAGACGTTGCGGTGGTTTCTTCGGTATTGCCGGAGCAGCCAGCAAACAGGCTTGCAACCAGAGTCAATGCCAGAAGAAGAGCAATCAGTTTCTTCATTTTCTTACCTCCATATGAATTATATTCCCTCCGTGATTACACGGTAAGAATTGAGCTTTGCCCCGGCAGGGCGGAGCCGATTCAACTACAGGTTGTACTATATGTCGAATCTTTGGGCTATTGTACCACAAAAGCCCGGAAGAATCAATAAAAAATTTACAATTTCTTCTCATTTTTTAAAAATTTATTAATTCCATAGGATTTTGAGTTGAATCCATATATTTTTGTTCATTTTCGACAAAAATATCAGGCTTTATGCAGCAAAGCCACCCAAATATGGATATTTATACGTTTTTTATTGGTAATTCGCCTCCGGCGGTCGTTTTTTGCGTATTGTCTCCGATAAACGGACAGTTGTGTATATTTGTTCGGTTTTATTCAGCGGAATTTTCTCTCAACCACTGGGAAACCTCCGTCGCAACTTCCTTCACAACCCCCTCTTCATAGGGAACTCTCAGCCCCACGCTTCTGCAAAGGTCCGCAAAGGTCCTGGTTCCGGCAAGATCCACAAAGGCCAGATATTTTTCCCACGCCGCCTTCCGATCCTTCAGAGACAGCATCCAAAGCTGATAGGCCACCAGCTGCGCCATGCAGTAGTCAATGTAATACAGGGGATAGAGGTAAACGTGCAGCTTCCACTGCCAATGAGAATACCGTCCGTAGAAGGGCAGGTGATCCATGTCCAGCCAGGGCCGGTACTTCTGCTCCAGCTCCTTCCAGACCTGATTCCGCTCCTCCGGGGAAAGGTTCTCGTTTTCGTACATCCGGTGCTGGAATTCATCGATCATACAGCCATAGGGGAGAAAATCCAGACTCTCCTCGCAGTGGGCCAGCTCATACCTTCCGGTCTTTTCCCCAAAGAAATACTTATGGAAGTCCTGGGTCAAAAATTCCATGCTCATGGAATGGCACTCGCAGGCTTCCAGGGTGGGGTCCTGCAGGTCGGGATGAATGTGGGAGTGGGCGGCACGGTAGAAGGCAAAGGCGTGTCCCGCCTCATGGGTCAGCACGTCCACATCCCCCGCCGTCCCGTTAAAGTTGGAGAAAATAAAGGGCATATGATAGCAGGGCAGGTTGCTGCAGTAGCCGCCGGGCGCCTTTCCGTCCCGGGAAAGGACGTCGAACATCTCATCCCGGAACAGATCCTCAATAAAAACCTTCGTCTCTGGGCTGAGCTGCTGATACATGGCCTTTCCCGCTGCAAGAATGTCGTCGGCAGTTCCCTGGGGCTTTGCGTTTCCCTCCGGGAAGCGGAAGCCGTTATCATAAATGCAGAGGTGGTCTACGCCGATGCGCTTTCGCTGGGCTTCCTTTACCTGAGCAACCAGAGGAACCAGATCCTCCGCAATCTGGCGGCGGAAGGCTTCCAGCTCCTTTGTCCCGTAGCAGTTTCTGCCCAGACGGTCATAGCCCAACTGGAGATAGTTCTCGTAGCCCAGCAATCTCGCCTGCGCGTTCCGGTTTTTGACCAGCCTGTCGTATATTTCGTCCAGCTCCGCCTGATGGGCGTCAAAGCATTCGCCCTCCACCCGGTAGGCCTCCCGCCGGGTGGCACGGTCGGCGCTTTCCTTGTACTTGCCCAGCATGGGCAGAGGCATGGTCTCCCCGTTGAACTCCACCGTCATGCCGGCGTAGAGCTTCTGGTACTGCGCCTCCAGCTTGCTGGCCTCCTGCATGAGAGGAATCATCTCCGGCGTAAAGCTGCGGCGGGCAATTTCAAGATTCCGGAACAGCAGGCTGCCGTAATGCGTCTCCAGTTCCTTCCGGAAGGGGGAGTCCAGCAGGGCGATATGCACCTTCTGATTTGTTTCCTCCAGCTTCGGCGCAGCCTCGTCCAAAAATTCCCGCTCCTCTTCGTAAAAGGCATCCGCCGTATTGATGCTGTTACGGATTTCCGCCACGGCGCTGTCCGTCTGATAGCGCTGGTTCAGCTCCGTCGCCTGGTCGAAGGCGGCAATCTGTTCCTGTACGTTCTCTGCCTTCGCAATTCTGTCGGCGCAGGCGGAAAGCTGGGCGTTCAGAGTCTCCACATCCGGTCTGGTATAGGGAATCTCAGAAAATTTCATGGTGTTTCTCCTTTCAGGGATTTCGTAAAATCACGCAGAAGCCCTTGGGCAGCAGCATGGAAATTTTGCCGTTATAGGAAAGGCCTCGTCCGAAAACGACCTTTCCGTTGGGAATCGCCCACTCCTTATCGGACTGGTTGACGAAAATCTCCGCAATTTCCCCCTCGGAGCGGCGTACAAAGGAGATTTTTCCCTTTCCCGCCTCGGTGACGTAGATATCGCCATAGCGAAGGGCTTCGGATTCGTTCTTCACCGCGGCAAGAGAGCGGAAGAACTCGATCAGCGTCTGATCCTCCTTCCCCCAGGGGTAGGTACGGCGGCAGAAGGGGTCCTCATAGCCTTCGCAGCCCGCTTCGTCTCCGTAATAGATGCTGGCCATGCCCGGCAGCATAAACTCCAGGAAGGCCGCCATCCGCAGCCGCTCGATGGCCTTCTTCCGGTTCACGGAAGTCATGCGGCGAACCGCCCGGTCTTCCTTGTCCCCGCCGGGATCGCCGCCCAGAGCAGTCAGAATCCGCAGCGTATCATGGGTGCCCAGCAGATTCATCACGCAGGTCAGCACCTGGGGCGGGTAGTTCTCGGCAAGGGTCATGATCGTCTCGCCCAGCTCTCTGCCGTCGTCCTCCCCCATGACAAACCGCACAACGGCGTTGCGCCAGGGATAGTTCATCACGCTGTCCAGCTCGCCGTCCACAAAGTAACGACGGGACACGCTGTAGGCACGTTTATTGGAAGCGTCCTCCCAAACCTCGCCAAGAAGCATTGCCTGAGGATTGATCTCCCGAATCCGTTTTTTCATCCGCAGGATGAATTCGTCAGGCAGCTCGTCCGCCACGTCCAGACGGAAGCCGTCGGCCCCCAGCCGCAGCCAGTGCGCCACCACGGAATCCTCGTCCTCTATTATATATTGTATATAGCCGGGATTCAGCTCGTCCACATTGGGCAGAGTGGGCATATTCCACCAGCAATCGTATCCCTGAGGATAGTCATAGAAATGATACCAGTCCCGATAGGGAGAGTCGGGATTGCTGACGGCGCCGTTGCCGAAGTGGTTTTTTGCGTCAAAATAAATACTGTTGCTGCCGGTGTGGGAGAAAACGCCGTCCAGAATGATGCGGATGCCCAGATCATGGGCGGCGTCGCAGAGGTTTTTGAAGTCCTCCTCCGTGCCCAGCATGGGATCGACGCGCTTATAGTCCGCCGTGTCATAGCGGTGATTGGAATAGCACATGAAAACGGGGTTGCAATAAATCACACCCACGCCCAGAGATTTTAAATATGGCAGTTTTTCCTGAATGCCACGGAGATTTCCGCCGAAGAAATCCCCGCACCAGTTTCCTTCCTCGTCCGGGTGGAAGGAAGGCGTGTCCTCCCAGTTTTCATGGACGGTGAAGGGCTGTAGTTTTTCTGTCAGGTCGCAGTCGCCGGATTTGTAGAAGCGATCCGGCATAATCTGGTAAATCACCGCACCCTTGGCAAAGTCGGGGGTGGTGAAATCCTCGGGGATCACGCTGAGCTGCCACTTGTCCCCTGCCTCCATATTGGTATCTCTGCCCTGACGCAGAAGGCGGAAGCCGCCCTCTGCCTTGGTCACATAGAACCAGTAGAAGTACAGACCGTTATGCTGCGTGGAAAAATCGCAGCGATAAATGTCGTAATAGCGGTTACTCCCTTCCAGCGTGAAAGGGTACTCCCCTGTCAGATGGTAATCGCAGTCTTCCAGCATGAGCCGCACCCCTGTGGCGCCGCTGGACTTGGGCACATGAATGTGCATAACGCAGCACTGCCCCGTCCGGATTGTTCCGAACGGGGTCTTGTACTGCGTATCTCTGCTGTCGTAAAGTATTCTCATTATTTCTTCAGATACCAGATGTCTTCCGCATATTCGTCCACTGCCCGGTCAGAGGAGAAGATGCCAGCCTTCGCAATGTTCACCAGGGACATATTGGAGAACTTCTTCACGTCACGGTAGGTCTCCGCCACGACCTTCTGGGCACGGGTATAATCCTGGAAGTCCGCAATGGTCATATAGGGATCCGCAATGCCGAAGCGGTTGGTCAGGAGAGAGGCAACCAGATCATCGAAGCGCTGACCCAGCACACCGGAGGTGAGCATATCCAGCACAGCCTGCAGCTCGGGGGTCAGGAACTCGTTGGGATGGTAGCCCCGCTGCCACAGCTCCTCAACCTCATGGGCCTTCATGCCGAAGAGGAAGATGTTCTCGTCGCCCACCTGCTCGTGAATTTCCACGTTTGCGCCGTCCAGCGTACCGATGGTCACAGCGCCGTTGATCATCAGCTTCATGTTGCCGGTGCCGGAGGCTTCCTTGCCCGCCACGGAAATCTGCTCGGAAATATCGGCGGCAGGAATGATGATCTCTGCCAGAGAGACCTTATAGTCCTCCATAAAGACCACCTTCAGCTTATCCCGAACGTCGGGATCGGCGTTGATGAAGTTGGAGACCGCCACGATCAGGCTGATGGTCTGCTTCGCGCGGATGTAACCGGCAGAAGCCTTTGCCGCAAAGATGAAGGTTCTGGGCGTCCAGTCCCCATTGGGGTTGGCCTTGATCTCGTTATACAGATGCAGCACGTGGAGAATATTCAGAAGCTGACGCTTGTACTCGTGCAGACGCTTGATCTGAATGTCAAAGATGGAATCGGGATCGACTCTGACGCCGTTGCGCTTGGCAATCAGGTTGGCCAGACGTTCCTTATTCTTCCGCTTGATGGCCCGCAGGTCGGCGAGAACCTTCTCGTCATCCTGATACTTCAGCAGCGCTTCCAGATTTTTGGCGTCATGCTTGAAGCCGTCGCCGATGAGATCGGTCAGATAGTCGGTCAGCAGGGGGTTGGACTGGCACAGCCAGCGGCGATATGCGATGCCGTTGGTAACGTTCATGAAACGGTCGGGGGTAATCTGGCAGTAGTCACGGAAGATGCCGTTGCGGAGGATGTCCGTATGGAGCTTGGAAACGCCGTTGACCTTATGGCAGGCTGCCAGACACAGGTTTGCCATGCGGATCTCGTTGTTGCCGATGACCGCCATATAGTTGATCTTGCCCCAGTCGCCGGGATAAACCTTGTTCAGCTCTTCCACCAGACGGCGGTTGATTTCCACGCAGATGGAGTACACCCGGGGCAACTGCTCCCGGAACAGATCCACATTCCAACGCTCCAGAGCCTCGCTCATCACCGTGTGGTTGGTGTAGGACAGGGTCTTGCAGGTGATTTCCCACGCCTGATCCCAGCCGTACTCGTTCTCGTCGATCAAAATACGCATCAGCTCCGGCACGCACAGGGCGGGATGGGTATCGTTGATATGGATGGCAACCTTATCCGCCAGATTGTCAAAGGTGCGGTATTTCTTATAGTGCTTCTTCAGAATGCTCTGCAGAGAGGCGGAAACCAGCAGGTACTGCTGCTTCAGGCGCAGACGCTTGCCCTGAATATGGTCGTCGGCGGGATAGAGCACCTTGGAGATGGTCTCCGCCATGGCGTTCTGCTCCAGCGCCCGGACGTAATCACCACGGGAAAAGGCCGCCATATCAAAGCTCTGGGGCAGCTTTGCGCTCCACAGGATCAGACGGTTGACCGCATCGCTCTCATAGCCGGAAATAAACAGGTCATGAGGCACGGCGGTGACGGAGTTGTAGCCCACCTGTGCCACCTTGAACTTGCCGTTGTCCATCCACTCCCGGACTTCGCCGCCGAAGCGAACCTCCACAGCGTCGTCCTCCCGGGCACGGAGCCAGACGTCGCCCATTTCCAGCCAGTTGTCGGGGAACTCCATCTGCCAGCCGTCCACGATCTTCTGACGGAAGATACCGAACTCATAGCGGA
>JAEDOJ010000160.1 GCA_016302015.1 Oscillospiraceae bacterium
CGCTCCGGGTTCAGGAAGCGTTCAAAAATCAGGCTGTACTGCATGGGATCGATTTCCGTAATGTGCATACAATACGCCGCAATGGATCCTGCGCCGGAGCCTCTGCCCGGCCCTACGGGGATGCCGGTTTCCTTTGCCCAGCGGATAAAATCGGCTACGATCAGGAAATAATCCACATAGCCCATTTTCTCAATGACGCCCATCTCATAGTCCAGCCGCTGGCGGTAGGCCGCCGGCGCTTCGGGATAGCGCTCCCGGAAGCCGTCGTTGCACAGGCGGTGGAAATAGGTCAGAGCGTCCGACCCGTCCGGCGTCTTGTACACCGGCAGGTGGTAATGGTTAAATTCAAATTCCACTTGACAGCGATCCGCGATTTTTTGGGTATTGGCAATGGCGGAGGGCTGGTTGGGGAACAGCGCCGCCATTTCCCCTTCGGATTTCACATAGAACTCCTGGGTCTCAAACCGCATACGGTTGGGGTCTTCCACCGTTTTCCCCATCTGGATGCACATCAGCACATCCTGAATATAGCTGTCCTCTCTGGTCAGGTAATGGGCGTCGTTGGTGACCACCAGGGGCAGGCCGGTGTCCTGCGCCAGCCGGAGAATCCCCCGGTTGACCTCCTGCTGCTCCGGAATCCCGTGATCCTGGAGCTCCAGATAGAAGTGGTCTTCCCCGAAGATCTCCGAAAGCTCCAGGGCATAGGCCTTGGCTCCCTCATAATCGCCCATGCGAAGCCGCCGGGGAATTCCTCCCGCCAGACAGGCAGACAGGGCAATCAGACCCTCAGAGTGCTGGCGCAGCAGGGGAAGATCCACCCGGGGCTTCACATAAAAGCCCTCCAAAAAGGCCTTGGAAACCAGATAACTCAAATTTTTAAAGCCGGTTTCATTTTCGCACAGCAAGACCAGATGCTGCGCCTCATTGTCCATGCCATGCACCTTGTCCCCCATGGTGCGGGGGGCAACATAGACCTCACAGCCAATGATGGGCTTGATTCCCATCGCCTTGGCGGCGCGGTAGAAATCGATCACGCCGTACATGACCCCGTGATCCGTGATGGCCACCGCAGTCTGGCCAAGCTCCTTGACCCGCTGCATCAGCCGGCCGATCCGGCAGGCGCCGTCCAGCAGGCTGTATTCCGTATGCAGGTGCAGATGTACAAATGACATGGCAATTCTCCCTTCCCGTATCAGTCCTCTCCCGCCAGAGACAGGAGCTTTCGCATCCGATGATTCACCGCCGATTTACTGATGGGCGGTTCGTGAAGCTGCGCCAGCTCCGACAGGGTGGTTTCCGGGTATTCCCGGCGTAATCTCGCCGTTTCCCGCAGTTTTTCCGGCAGGGTTTCCAGAATTCCCCGCTCCTGCAATTGCCGGATCACCGACAACTGCTCCTGCGCCGCCGCCACCGCCTTGTCCACGTTGGCAGAGTCGCAGTTGGTCTTGCGATTGGCGTCGTTGCGCCAGTCCTTTTCTATTTTTGCGGTAATCACAGCCATGGCGCTGACCGGCGCGCCGATGGCGGTCAAAAAGTCCTCAATGGCCTCGCTCTGCTTATAATACAGGACGGAGCTTCCCTTCCGTTCCGTCTCCTTCGCTGTCAGGTTCATGTCCCGCAGCAGGGTCTCCGTTTCCCGGCTCACGCTGATGTGGGTGGTGGACAGCTCCAGATGATACCGTTTTTCCGGGTCGGTAACAGAGCCTCCCGAAAGGAAAGCCCCCCGGAGAAACGCCCGCTGACAGCATTCCTTCTCCAATAGCGCGGAATTGACGTGGAGAGACACGCTGGTCTGGGCGGAAAAACCACAAATGCTGAACACGGATTTGATTTTCTCCTCATCGGTAATCAGGTAGGTCAGCTTTCCGGCGGTATTGGGGTCGGGAAGCACGTCGAATTTCGTTCCCAGACCCTTACGGAACAGTCTGGGCAGCCGGGCGCCGAAGTCCTGACTTTCCGTGACGATCCGAATGCAGTCCCCGGAAAAGGTATTGGCAAAGAGGAGCGTCCCCATGGCCTCTGCCAGGGCGCAGCACCTCCGTTCCACCTCTGCTCTGCACAGCTCGCTTTTCACCCTGGCAGAGAAGGACAGTTCTTTTCCGTTCATTCCTCAGCCCCCCAAAGGCGCACCTCCGGCTCCAGCCGGATGCCGCTGTGATCAAAGACCCGCAGCTGAATCAGCTTCACCAGCTCCAGAACATCCGCCGCCGTAGCGCCGCCCTGATTCACCACAAAGCCGGCGTGCTTTTCCGACACCGCCGCCCCGCCTACGGTCAGGCCCTTCAGTCCGGCCTGTTCAATCAGCGCCGCCGCATAGCCGCCCATAGGCCGCTTGAAGGTGCTGCCCGCAGAAGGCAGCTCCAGGGGCTGGGAAGCCCGGCGTTTTTCCGCCAGTTCCCGGATTTTCTCCCGGATTTCCCCTTCCTCTCCGGGAACCAGCTCAAAAATTGTCCGGACGATCACGCCCTCCAGCCTCTGAAACACGGAGCTGCGGTAGCCAAACTCCTGCGCCTCCCCTTCGATCATCCGAAGGGTGCCGTCCAGCTCCATAAACTCGGTTTTTTTCGCCACCTGACAGATTTCCCCGCCGTAGGCGCCGGCGTTCATATACACGCCGCCGCCCACCGTCCCGGGAATCCCATGGGCAAACTCCAGCCCGGACAGACCATCTCTGGCGGCGAACATGGCAGTCTGCGCCATGCTCATGCCGGACATGGCGGACACATGGGTGTCGTCCAACAGCTCCAGGCCCCAAAAGGCCTCTCTGGTTCCGATGATCAGTCCCCGCACCCCGGCGTCCGGCGCCAGCACATTGGTGCCGCTTCCAAGGATTTTGGGCTTGACGCCCATCTCATGGCTGATTCGTAAAATAGCTGCCAGCTCTTTCCTGTTTCGGGGAAACACCATCAGCTCCGCAGGGCCGCCGATGCGGAAAGAGGTATGCTTTGCCAACGGCTCCTCCTGACGGATTTCAAAGGCAGGCAGGAGCTCTGCCAGCCGGTCTTTCAGTTGAGAAATTGTGCGCATAAGACACATCCCTTTCCAGCGCATACTACTTCATTATCTGATTTATTATATCATACCGCCGGGAAAAGCACAACAAAAATTGCGGCCTGCAATCGCAGACCGCAAAGATTTTCTTCAAAAGCTCTGGCCGCCGTGCTCGTCGAAGTGGCGGTTGATCTGTTCCGTGAATTCCACCGCAGCGTTGTAGCCCATCTTTTTCTGGCGGTTGTTCATGGCAGCTACCTCTAAAATGACCGCAAGGTTTCTGCCGGGCTTCACCGGAATGGTGATGGCAGGCACCTTCACGCCCAGAAGGTCCATATACTGATCCTCCAGACCCAGACGGTCAAAGACCTGTTCGTCGGACCAGGGAACAATGTTGATCACCAGATCAATGGTGGACTGGGTCTTGACGGAGGCCATGCCAAACAGCTTCGCCACGTTGATCACGCCGATGCCGCGAATTTCAATATAATTGCGAATCAGCTCCGGAGAAGCCCCCATAAGCACATGATTCCCTGTTTTGCGAATTTCCACCGCATCGTCCGCAATCAGCCGGTGGCCGCGCTTCAGAAGCTCTGCCGCAGCCTCGCTCTTGCCGATGCCGCTTTCTCCCATGAGGAGCAGCCCCTCGCCGTATACCTCCACCAGCACGCCGTGACGGACAATTCTGGGCGCCAGAGCGTTTTTCAGGTAGGTAATCAGTCCGGAGACCAGATAGGTGGTGGACTCAATGCAGCGCAGAATGGTAATATCGTGCTTCTTCGCCATTTCCAGACATTCCGGCGTGGGCTCAATGTTCCGCGCGAAAATCATCGCGGGAATTTTGAAGGCAAACAACTGGTCGAAAATCTCCAGCTTTCGTTCATGGGTAAG
>JAEDOJ010000161.1 GCA_016302015.1 Oscillospiraceae bacterium
TGGAGCTGCGGCAGAGAAAAGTCAGCGGAGTGGAGTATGTCCTGCTCACACCCGGAAACTACGGAGCGGATTATATCCGCCAGAGTATTTCCGTTCCCGAGGGGACGGCGGTGCTGACTTCCAATTTTATTGGGGAGGCGCTGGATTTGTGCAGGGAGTTGGGCTTCAAGGGTGCGTTGCTGGTGGGACATATCGGTAAGCTGGTAAAGCTGGCAGGCGGGATGTTCAACACCCATTCCAAATACGGCGACTGCCGCATGGAGATCCTGGCTTCCTATGGGGGAAGCTGCGGCTTGAAGCAGGAACGGCTTGCCCAGATTCTGGACTGCGCTACCTGCGACGATGCGTTGCGGATTCTCAGCGAAGAGAAGCTCCGGGAGGAAACGCTCCACAAGCTGACTCAGCGCATCTCCTTTCATTTAAATCAACGGGGCGGCGACCTGAAAACAGGCGCAATTCTGTTTTCCAAAGAATACGGCTTCCTCTGCCGGACGGACAGCGCGGAGGAATTGCTGCGGCATATCATGGAGGGTTGACTATGGTACATTTTGTTGGTGCGGGAAGCGGTGCACCGGACTTGATTACGGTGCGGGGCGCCCGACTGCTGTCGGAAGCGGATGTTCTCTGGTAAATCCCGACCTTCTGAACTATACAAAGCCGGGCTGTGAGATCCACAACAGCGCGAAAATGACGCTGGAAGAGGTGATCCAGGTCATGAAAGCCGCGGAAGCGGCGAACAAAACCACCGTCCGTCTGCACACCGGGGATTCCAGCATTTACGGCGCAGTCCGGGAGCAGTTTGACGAATTGGATAAACTGAAAATCCAGTATGATGTCTGCCCCGGCGTCAGCTCCTTCTGCGGTGCGGCTGCGGCCTTGAAAACGGAATATACCCTGCCCAACGTGAGCCAGACGGTGATCATCACCAGAACACCGGGGAGAACGCCCGTTCCTGAACGGGAATCCATCCGGGCGTTGGCGGCGCACCAGTCCACCATGGTGCTGTTTCTCAGCACCTCCCTCACGGAGCGTCTGCAGGCTGATCTTATTGCGGGGGGCTATCCCGGCTCCACCCCGGCGGCGGTGGTCTATAAGGCGACCTGGCCGGAGGAGAAAATTTTCCGCTGTACCGTGGGTACCCTCCATGAAACGGTCACCGCCAACGGCCTGACCAAGACCTCCCTGATCATTGTGGGAAATTGTATGGGAGAGGAATATCTGCGCTCCCTCCTTTATCATCCCGGCTTCACCACGGAATTCCGTGAGGCGATCCAATGAGGGTGGCGATCTTTGCCTACAGCCGTCAGGGCTGTGAGACGGCAAAGCGGGTGCTTGCCTGCCTGTCCCGGCAGGAGTGCAGACCCTATACCATGGAGCGGTTTGAGGAAAAAGGCTTTCTCTCGCTGGAGAAGCCCTCTCAGCTCTTTTACGGCGAACTCTTCCGCTGGGCGGAGGCCATGATTTTTGTAGGCTCCTGCGGAATCGCCCTTCGGCAGATCGCACCTCATGTGAAGGATAAAAAGACAGACCCGGCGGTAATCTGTATCGATGAACTGGGAACCTTTGTGATTCCCCTTCTGTCCGGTCACATGGGCGGCGCCAACGAGCTTGCCGCCGGTCTGGCCAAGACGCTCAACGCCACAGCCGTCATCACCACCGCCACGGATATCAACGGTAAATTCTCCGTGGATACCTGGGCGAGAAAAATGGGCTTTGTCATCCACAGTATGCCTCTTGCCAAGGCGGTGTCCGCTGAAATTCTGGAGAGAGACGTGTCTTTTTCTTCGGATTTTCCCGTGACAACACAGCTTCCCCCGGGTTTGACCGGGGAAACAGGGAAGGTGGGAATCTATCTCACCTGCACGAAGAGGGAGCCTTATGAGAAAACCCTCCGCCTGATCCCAAAGGTGCTTCATTTGGGCATTGGCTGTCGGAAGGGCGTGACAAAAGAAACGATCGCCGCAGCGGTGGACGCTGTGGTAAAGAAATATGATTTGGATTTCAGAGCCATCAAGGACGCAGCCTCCATTGACCTGAAGGCAGAAGAGGCGGGACTGCTGGCCTTCTGCCGGGAACAGAGCCTTCCTGTACAGTTCTATTCCGGGAAGGAGCTGCTGTCCCTGAAAGAGGAGTTTACGGCCTCGGACTTTGTGGAATCCGTTACCGGAGTGGACAACGTCTGCGAACGGTCTGCCCGGATGAAGTCTGACCGTATTTTGGTGAGAAAAACCGCCTTGAACGGCGTTACCGTGGCCTTGGGCATGGAGAATCTGGAGGTACGCTTTGAGTAAACTGTATGTTGTGGGCATTGGCCCCGGAAACTATGAAAATATGACGATCAGAGCCGATCAGGCTCTGCGGGACTGCGATGTGATCATCGGGTATCATGTCTATGTGGATCTGGTGAAGGATCGCTATCCTGACAAGGAGTTCCATACAACCCCCATGACCCAGGAAACCCAACGGTGCCGCCTTGCCCTTTCCCTTGCGGCTCAGGGGAAAACCGTGGCTGTGGTCTGCTCCGGTGACAGCGGCATTTACGGCATGGCCGCCTTGATCTATGAGCTTCGGGGCGAGGAGGCAATTGACGTGGATGTCATCCCCGGTCTCACCGCAGCCTGCAGCGGAGCGGCTGTTTTGGGCGCTCCATTGACCCATGATTTTGCGGTGATCAGTCTCAGCGACCGTCTGACCAGTTGGGAGAAAATCGAAAAACGGCTGGAAGCCGCCGCAGAGGCGGATTTGTCCATTGTGCTGTACAATCCTGCCAGTCGTGGCCGCCCCGACCATTTGCGAAGAGCCTGCGACATTCTCCTGCGGCATCTGCCCGGGGATCGACCCTGCGGTGTGGCCCGGCATATCGGGCGGGAGGGGGAAAGCCGGTGCCTGATGACTCTGGGCGAGCTTCGCAACGCCCCGGTGGATATGTTCTGTACGGTGTTTATTGGCAACGAAATGACAAAATTCCTTGCCGGAAATATGATTACCCCCAGAGGATACCGAAATGTATAAGCTGTGTGTCTTTGCAGGAACCACCGAGGGGAGAAAACTCATCGATTTTCTTACCACCCAGCAGGTGGAAATCACGGCCTGCGTTGCAACGGAATACGGAGAAACGCTTTTGCAGCCTGCGGAGCGGCTGACGGTTTCCGCAAAGCGGCTGACAGAGGAGGACATGGAAGAACTGTTCCAAAAGGAACAGTTCGATCTGGTGATTGACGCCACCCATCCCTACGCCCAGATGGTGACGGAGAACATTGAGGCGGCCTGCGAAAAGACGGGAAGACCATACCTGCGGCTGCTGCGGAAGGAATCCCAAACGGCGGGGGACGAGGTCTTTGTGCCGGATATTGCCGGTGCTGTGGAGTATTTGAACGCTACGGAGGGGAATATCCTCCTGACCACTGGCAGCAAGGAACTGACCAAATATCTTGGGTTGAAGCATTTCGCCCACCGGGTATTTGCACGAGTCCTTCCCATGGACGCTTCGTTGCAGGCCTGCCGTGAGGCTGGCTTACAGCCCTCTCACATTATCGCTATGCAAGGCCCCTTCTCCGAAGAAATGAACCTTGCCATGCTTCGCAGCATCGGCGCTGCCGCCCTGGTCACCAAGGACGGAGGAAGCTGCGGCGGCTTCCGGGAAAAGGCAACTGCCGCCCGGAAGGCCGGAGCGAAGCTGGTGGTGATCGGCAGACCGGCACAGAGAGACGGAATGGATTTGCCGGAAATGATCGACTTCCTGTGCGAAAAATTCTGCTGGGTGAAAAAACCGGAGGTTGCCGTTGTGGGCATCGGTCTGGGAAACCCGGAAACCATGACGCTGGAAGCACGCCACACCATT
>JAEDOJ010000162.1 GCA_016302015.1 Oscillospiraceae bacterium
ACCGAATATGAAAGACAAAAAGAAAGGCGGCAAGCTGCGGATTCTTTCCCGACTGCTGAAGGGAAGCTGGAAATACTTTGCCATCTGCATCGGCGCCGGTGTGCTGTTCACCGTCTGTGAGCTGCTGATTCCTCAAATTCTGCGGATTTCCGTGGACTCGGTCATCGGCTCCGAGCCCCTGGCTCTGCCCGGCTTTCTGACTGCCTGGCTGGACAAGTTGGGCGGTGTGGAGGCCATTCGGCAGAATATGTGGTCCATTGCGGTGGTCATGGCGTTCTTCGGCGGCTTATCCGCTGTTTTCCGCTATACCATGCACCTGACCAATGCCAAGGCCGGCGAAACCCTGGTCAAAACCAGCCGTGACCTCCTCTATGACCACATTCAGCACCTGCCCTGGAGCTGGCACAGCAAGAATCCCACCGGCGACATCATCCAGCGCTGTACCTCCGATGTGGAGCATATCAAAACCTTCTTTCAGGAGCAGTTTGTCTCCGTCTTCCGCATCATCGTTTTGATTATTCTCTCTCTGGTGTGCATGATTTCCATGAACTGGAAGCTGTCCCTCGTCGCCGTCTTCATGGTGCCTGTGGTAGTCACCTACTCCGTGCTGTTTCACAATCAGGTGCGGGATCGCTTCACCGCCTGTGACGAAAACGAGGGTATTCTCTCCACCATCGCACAGGAAAATCTCACCGGCGTTCGGGTCGTTCGTGCCTTCGGCCGGGAAAATTTCGAGCGGGAGCGGTTTGAGAAGCAGAATCAGGTCTATACCAATCTCTGGATTAAAATGTGCCAGACGCTGGCAAACTTCTGGGCGGTCAGCGACTGCACCAGTTGTCTGCAGGTCATGCTGGTGGTAATTTTCGGCACCGTCCTGTGCGTGAACGGGCAGATGACCGCGGGAGAATTCATCTCCTTCGCCTTCTACAACACGATGCTCATCAACCCCGTCCGCAGACTGGGCCGTGTGATCTCCGAAATGAGTAAAACCGGCGTTTCCGTGGCGAGAATCGCCCAGGTGCTGGACGCTCCCATAGAGGAAGACCTGCCCGATGCCCAAGAGGAACCTATGACCGGCGATATTGTGTTTGACCGCGTGAGCTTTTCCTACGGCGAGGACAGTCCGGAGGTTTTGCGGGACGTTTCTTTCACCATTCCCTCCGGCAAAAGCTTCGGCATCTTAGGCGGCACCGGCTCCGGAAAAAGCACCCTGCTTCTCCTGCTGTGCCGCCTGTATGAGCCTACCGGCGGTAAGATCACCGTAGGCGGCAAGGACATCGCCCATATGCCTGCCCGCTATGTCCGGGATCAGGTGGGCATCGTTTTGCAGGAGCCGTTCCTTCTGTCCCGCACCATTGGGGAAAACATCGGCATCTGCGGCGCTGATCGGGAAACCATCGAGAAAGCCGCCGCCACCGCCTGTATCCATCAGGATATTATGCGTTTCTCTCAGGGCTATGAGACCATGGTGGGCGAGCGGGGCGTAACCCTTTCCGGCGGTCAGAAGCAGCGGGTGGCCATTGCCCGGATGCTGACTAAGAAAACTCCCGTCCTTGTCTTTGACGACTCCCTTTCCGCCGTGGATACCCAGACGGACGAAAAAATCCGGGCGGCTCTGGGGGAAAATCTGGACGCCACCACCCTGATCATCTCCCACCGGGTCACCACCCTGATGGACTGCGACAATATTCTGGTTCTGGAGGGCGGCCGGGTTGCCGAGTACGGCACCCCTGACCAGCTTTTGGAGAAAAACGGCAGATTCCGTCATATTTACGATTTGCAGATGTCCATCGGAGAGGAGGAAGACCAATGAAAAATCAAGACCATGTCCATCTGCGCTGGTTCGGAATCCCCAGACTCTTCCCCTATCTGAAGCGCTACCGGGGCATGCTGTTTATGATGGTCTTTATGGGGCTGTACGGCAGCGCCATGGACGTTGTCATTCCCCTCTTCCAGCAATACGCCATCGACCGCTATATTGCAGACGGTGTGCTGACCAATCTGGGCTGGTTTATCGCCGCCTACATTCTGGTCATCATCACCCAGGTCATATCCAATTACATTGCCTCCTTCGACGCCTGCAAGGTGGAGCTGAACGTAGGCCGGGATTTGAAACGTGCCGCCTTTAACCACCTGCAGACTCTTTCCTTCTCCTATTTCAACCAAAACAGCGTGGGCTACATCCACGCCCGGGTTATGTCCGACACCGACCGCATCGCCTCTACCCTGTCCTGGGGTCTCATGGAGGGCGTTTGGTATATTGCCTATCTGATCAGCGCCGTGGTCATGATGTTTGTGCTGAACTGGAAGCTGGCGCTGTGCGTCATGGCGATTATTCCCGTTGTGATTATCGCCGGGGTCTTCTTCCAGAAGAAAATGGTCTTTTTCCACCGAAAGGTTCGGGAGCAGAACTCCCAGATCACCGGCGCCTTCAACGAGGGCATCAGCGGTGCGACTACCACCAAAACGCTGGTCATTGAGGACAAGATGCAAAAGGAATTCCACGAAGCCACGGGAAAGATGCGGATGTTCAGTGTTCGGGAAATGCACTTCCGCAGTCTGTTCATGTCCATGACCGCCTTTGCCGCTTCCGTGGCGCTGGCCCTTGTCCTCTGGCGGGGCGGCGTCATCACCGCCCAGGGTGTCATGCTCATCGGCACACTGTCCGTCTTCATGACCTATGCCCAGGGCATGATGGAGCCGATTCAATTTCTGGTGCAGGTGATTTCCTCTCTGGTCAATGTGCAGGTCAACGTGGAGCGCTTCACCCGCCTGATGGAAACGGAATCCGACGTGCAGGACAGCCAGGAGGTCACCCGGGTTTACGGAGACGCTTTCCACCCGAAGAAAGAAAACTGGGAGCCGCTCCACGGGGATATTGAATTCCGTGACGTGACCTTCCGCTATCCTGACGGGGATGAAAACATTCTGGAGCATTTCAACCTGAAGGTTCCCCAGGGAACCAACGTTGCCATCGTAGGCGAGACCGGCGCCGGGAAATCCACCCTGGTCAATCTGGTCTGCCGCTTTTTCGAGCCAACGGAGGGTCAGGTTCTCATCGACGGCAGAGACGCCCGGGAGCGCAGTCAGCTATGGCTGCATTCCAACATCGGCTATGTGCTGCAAACGCCTCACCTGTTCTCCGGTACGGTTCTGGAGAACCTGCGCTACGGCAAGCCTGACGCTACCATGGAGCAGATTGAAGCCGCCATTCATGCGGTGTCGGCAGAGGGAATCATCCAGCGTCTGCCCAAGGGCTATGATTCCAACGTGGGCGAGGGCGGCAACAGCCTGTCCACCGGGGAAAAGCAGTTGCTTTCCTTTGCCCGGGCGCTGCTTGCGGACCCGAGGATTTTCGTTCTGGATGAAGCAACCTCCTCCGTGGATACGGAGACGGAGCGGCTCATTCAGGACGCCATCGAAAAGGTCATGGAGGGCAGAACCTCCTTTGTCATTGCCCACCGTCTTTCCACCATCCGCCGGGCGGATGTGATTCTGGTGGTGCAGGAGGGCAAGGTCATAGAAAGCGGCACCCACGCCTCCCTGATGGCGGCCAAGGGCGCCTATTGGCAGCTCTACACCCGCCAGTACCGGGAGGAACAAAACAACACAACATTTTAAAAAACGCCTCTGTTCCAGCCGGAACAGAGGCGTTTTTCTATGAGAATATGTCGTCCTGCGTTCTTGCCTCCTCTGACGAGGGAGAGACATGGAACGCACCGTTTTAACGTAAAAATCTGACAATCGATAGATTTTTCTCTCCCTCAGTCGGCGACCCCGCCAGCTCCCTCATCAGAGGGCGCCTTGGATGGTGCAAATCTTCTGCCTCCCTCTGA
>JAEDOJ010000163.1 GCA_016302015.1 Oscillospiraceae bacterium
GTTAAGTTCCTCTGGTATTTAAGTATGCCAGCAGTTGGTCATCCGTAGTTTCCGGCATGACGGTCATCCGCCCAAGATCGATGAGGCTCTGGGGCAGGCCGGCCACAAGGGTGTTCACTCTGGTTTCGTTTGTTGAAAGGGTGACCCTGTAGCCGCAGGACTGAAGGATCACGTCGGTCAGCACCGTATACGCCCCTCTGGGATAGGCGATCACGGTGGGTTCGGGGATGCCAAAGGACGCAAATGCTTCTTTCTGAAGAGCGACGTCCTGCTTCACCGCTTCCATATAGTCCGCCTCGCTTTCCCCGGAGAAGGGAAGCATATTTTCCCTCACCGGAGAGACGGTCTCAAAGGGCGGCCACTGGTGCATATCATAGGTATGAGAGCCGATGGTGATCAGGCCGGAGGCCAGCATTTCGTCGATTTCCTCCTGACCGAAATGGGGGGTCAGTTGGAATTGGGTGTCCTTATAATATTGATCATGGCCGATGGAACAGCCGATGGCAAAGATGGCGGCCTTGAAGCCAAGCTCCTTCAGGACGGGAAAGGCGTAGGTATAATTGCTGGTGTAGCCGTCGTCGAAGGTGATCATCACCGGATTTTCGGGAAGGGGCACGCCCCGGTCCACAAAGGCGGTCAGGTCATCAAAGGAGACCGGCGTATAGCCCTTTTCCTTGAGCAGGCGCATCTGCCGTTCAAAGGTTTCCGGATGCAAATTGGTTGCGCTCTCCGGCTGGGAGGCGTCCAGATGGTGATACAGGAGGATGGGCACGGTGGCGGTGGAGGTTTTCAGGAACTCGCTGTTTTCCGCAGCGTCCTTCAGACTGCGGGCGTCCACCGCAGACCCTCTTTCGCAGTAAACGCCGAAGGCGTCGGGATAATACACGCTGTCGTCCCCGGCGATCCGTGCCAGCACCATGCGGATGGCGGCGTTCCGGGTGTGGGTGACGTCATAAAAATATCTGGCGTCGTAGGTCAGGGGGGAGATGGCGAAATTCCAATAATCTGTCACTTCGGAGAGCGCCTGAAAGAAGGCGTTCAGGGTTTCGTCATCGTAGTTCTGAATCTGCTGTTGGCAGAAGGGGGACAGGATCACGGTCAGCTCCGTCCCCGCCTCGCTGCACAGATCCCGGATTTCGGCAACATTTGCGGCACAGGCCTCAATGGCCGGAAGGGCCGAGCCGGGAACCTCCGGCTGGAACTCCTCTCCGTGTAGGGAAAGATAGTCCTGAAGACTGCCGATGGACTCCACATCCCGAAGCCGTTTGTCATAGGTTCCGCTTTCCGCCAGGAAAACGTCGAAGGGCTGAGGCATTTCCGTGTCATTGAGCCGGGAGGACAGCTTTTCCAGCGCGTAAGAGGGGCTGGCGGTGAGGAAGCGGAGCTTATAGGCGGTTTCGCTTTCCCCGCTGACCAGATAATGGGGATATTCCGTCAGCGCCTTCTCCTCGCCGCTCAGGGCATAGGCATCGCTGAGACTGAGCACCAGAACGATCCGCTTCACCTCGTCGTTCTCCAGAAGATAACGGACAAGCTGACGGTCATAGGCGGTGTCGGCGCCGTAGTGGAACAGATTGTAGAAGCTGCCCCCGTAATACTGCTCCAGCACCTCCGGCAGATAGGAGGCGGCGGAGGAGGAGCCGATCACATAGGAATCGTAATCCTCAAAATGCTCTGAAATGTAAACCGCCTTGCTGTTCCGGGGGTTCAGGGTCTGGGTGTAGGAGTCCCAATGAAACACGGGATCACCGAAGGCGTTAAACGGGTCGACGATCACGTTCATGGAGACGCAGACAACCGCCACCAGCAGCAGGGCGCAAAGCACCATGAGAAGCCATCTTTTACCACTCAAACAGGATCACCTCAAACATTTTCATAGACATAGGCAATGGGGGTGTAGTTGAAATTGCCGTAGACCAGCAGGACGACCAGCAGCAGGGCAACGAAAAGGATGAAAAATTGGATGTACCACCTTCGGGTGCAGATCCAGCGGACGACGTCGGTCTTGCGTTCAGCGGCAAGGCTTACGGCAAAGATCACGCAGAGCATGGGAACGACCCTCAAAAGCAGGGGAAGGGAGAAGCCCAGCTCCGTAAACTGCCCCGGACGGATCCACGAAATACCGGGATGAACAAGGGTTTGCTTCAGCATCCCCAGAGCGGATCGCAGGGTTTCCGCATTTGAAAAATAGCGGCCGATGATCACAAGGAGGTTGGTACGCAGAATGCCCCAGAGGGTCATCAGTCCCGGATGTCTGTCCCAGCCCAGGCGGCGGTTCAGCTTCTTGCTCAGGGGCGCCCAAAACAGCGCCAGAGACATCCAGAAGCCGTTCCACAGGCCGTAGGCGATATTGGCAAGCCCCGGCCCCTGCCAGACGCCCACCGCCAGAAAGACGATGAAGGTGCTGAGACTGGGGACGACGCATTTGGCGAAGTCCAGTGGGAGGCGCTTGCGGAAGAACTGCGCCACCCTGCCGAAGGGCTTGGACAGAGCAAGGGGATAGAAGAGATAATCCTTCATCCACTCGCCCAGGGAGATATGCCATCTGCGCCAGAAGTCAGACAGGCTGGTGGAGAAATAGGGGCGGCAGAAATTTTCCTGCATGGAGATGCCGAAGAGGCGGGAAATACCCATCATCAGGTCGATGCCGCCGGAGAAGTCGCAGTAGAGCTGGAGGCAGTAGAGCGCCGCGCCCAGGAAGCAGAGGATGCCGGGATAGGAGGCATAGCCGGTGTAGATCTTTGCCACAATGGGGGCGAGGGCATCGGCAACCATGACTTTTTTCAGGATGCCGTAAAGCATACGGAAGAAGCCGTGCTGGATGTGATCCCAGGAAAAATCGTTGCCGCCCATGAGCTGAGGCTCCAGTGCGGCGAAACGGTTGATGGGGCCCTGCACCATCTGGGGGAAATAGGCGACAAACAGGGTGTAGCGGAGGAAGTGATGCTCCGCCTTGTGCTTTCCCCGGCTGATGTCCATGAGATAGGCGGAGGTCTGGAAGACGTAGAAGGAAATGCCCAGAGGCAGGAGGAAGCGGGGCAGGTCAAAGGTGGTGGAAAACACGGAGTTGACCAGAGAGACCAGAAACCCGCTGTATTTCAGAACCACCAGAGAGGAGAGGTTCAGCACCATGGCGGCGGAGAGGACAGCCCGCTTTTTGCGGTCGTTTGCCCGCTTCAGCCGCTTGCGCTCCTCCTTGGTGTCGGCGGCGGGCTTGCAGGCGGCCAGCCGCTCCAGCCACAGGCCGAAGAAATAGGTAAGGAAAATGGTGGCAACGAGGTAGCCTGCCACCCGGACGCCGTAGGTCAGATAAAACAGGACGCTTGCCGTCAGAAGGACGTACCAGCGCCGCCGCTTGGGAAGGAGGTAGTAGAGAACCACCGTCCCAAGGGCGAAGAGCAGAAAGGTCAGACCGGTAATTGGCATAGATTATTCCTCGTCCTTCAATCGTTCCACCAGAGCGTAGATGGCTTCGGCAGAGTTGAAGTTTTCGGGAACCAGATCCTCCACGGAGATTTCGATGTCATAGTGGCACATCAGCTCGTCCACCAGCATGACGATGTCCAGAGATTCCAGCAGACCATCGTCGATCAGGTGTTCTTCGTTCCGAAAGTCCACATTCAGGTGGAGACTGTCCAGCAATTCATAAAGTTCGTTCATAGGATTACCCTTCTTTCGACAAAATCAGTAAGGCTTTTCGGTCAATCTTTCCCGTACGGTTTTGGGGGAAGGACTCGATTCGCCTGCAAATGGTAGGGAGCATATATTTGGGGAGCTTGTCCCGGAGGTGGGCGAGGAGGGCCTTTTCCTCCTT
>JAEDOJ010000164.1 GCA_016302015.1 Oscillospiraceae bacterium
ATCCTTCTGATCTGCTGTGCCCATCGGATTCCCTCGGCGCTCCGCCTGATTCTCAGCTCGGCCTTCTGCCCAAAAGCCGTTTTAGGCGCCGGTGCGGGCATTTCTATGAAAATGGTGATGCGTATGGGGGTAGGCAGGGGGGTGTTCACCAACGAAGCCGGGCTGGGCACCACCTCCATTGCGGCGGCGGCCTCCTGCGAAACAGACCCGGTGAAACAGGGACTGATCAGCATGACGGGAACCTTCATCGACACCGTTCTGATCTGCACCATGACCGGCCTTTGTCTGGTGGTGACGGGAGCATGGAGCGCACCGCTGGAGGGAATCGACCTGACGGATTATGCCTGGCGCACCGCCTTGCCCTGGGCACAGAGCCTTTCTTCCTTTATTCTGATGACTTGTCTGGTATTTTTTGCCTTTGCAACCATCATCGGCTGGAATTTTTATGCGGAGCAGTGCCTGCATTACCTGACGGAAAAGAAGAATATACGGAATTTATACCGGTATGCCTACCTGACCGCGGTGTTTTTCGGCCCCTATTTTTCTGTCAGTGCGGCATGGGAAATGGCGGATATTCTCAACGCCCTCATGGCGCTGCCGAACTTGGCCGCCTTGCTGATGCTGCAAAAGAACGTTGTGTCGGATACACGGCTTTGGCTGTTTCGACAAACAAAAAATAATTTGTAGTTTTCTATTGAAATCTGTCGGTTTTTTGCTACAATGATTCTATAACAAATACGAAGAGGTTTGATATGGAATTTTCAACGCTGTTCTTTCTTTATATCTTCTTCCCGCTGACCCTGCTGGTCTATTTCCTCATGCCGGATATGCGGAAGAAAAATATTGCCCTGATTGCGGCCAGCCTGTTGTTCTATGCCTTCGGTCAGCCCTTCTATCTGCCCCTGCTTTTGGCCACGGCCTTCCTGAACTACTGGCTGGGCAGACAGGTTTTTTCCGATTCCAAAAGCTCAGTCGTCATCCCTGTGGTGCTGAATCTGGCAGTTTTAGGTGTTTTTAAATACCTGGACTTTTTCCTTGGCATTTTCGGCATTCACGGCGCTGACGGCGGCGGCGCTCTGGGCTGGGTGCTTCCCATGGGTATTTCCTTCTACACCTTCCAGATGATTGCCTATCATGTGGACATCTACCGGGGGAAGGAAGAGCCTGCGGATTCCTTCGTGGACTTTCTGCTCTATGTCTGTATGTTCCCCAAAATGCTCATGGGTCCCATTGTCCGCTACAGCGAGATTCAGGGTCAGTTGACCAGGCGGAAAACCAATCCCCGTGCCATTTTTGAGGGCGGCGTCCGCTTTGCGGTGGGTCTTGCCAAAAAAGTCCTGATTGCGGACTATGCCCATCTGGTATTTGTTGACCTGAATAAAATGAACTACGGCGCCGCCGCCTGGCTGGGTGCGCTCATGTTCATGTTCTACATCTACTTTGAATTCTCCGGCTGTTCCGATATGGCCATCGGCATCGGGAAGATCTTCGGCTTCCGCTATCCGGAAAACTTTGACCTGCCCTATACCTCCAGCTCCATTACGGAATTCTGGCGGCGGTGGCATATGACGCTGGGCAGCTTTTTCCGGGATTATGTTTATATTCCTCTGGGCGGCAACCGGAAGGGGAAGGCTCGCCAGATTCTGAACCTCTTTGTGGTTTGGGCGGCCACGGGACTGTGGCACGGCGCCAACTGGAACTTCATCCTCTGGGGTCTGTACTTCTTTGTCCTGCTGGTGGCGGAAAAGCAGCTGATGGAAAAGCTGAAAAAGCTGCCCTATGTGGTGCGGAACCTGATCACCATGTTTTTCGTCCTCATTGGCTGGGTTCTGTTCTCCCACGAAAATATGGGCGAGCTGGGCACCACCCTTGCCGGCATGATCGGCTTCGGCACCTTCTGGAACGCCTCCGTGGGCGTCCTCTTCCTCAACTCTGTGCCGCTGATCCTGCTGTGTCTGGTGGGCTGTTCCGTGATCCCCAGATACATCAGCCTGATCTGGAGCGGAATTCTGGTGCGGGGCAAGCGATCCAAACAGATTACAATTCCCCAGTTGGTCTATTCCATCAGCCTCTTCCTTTATGCCCTGCTTTTGATTTATCTCTGCACGGCTTCTCTGGTGGGACAGTCCAGCGTACCGTCCCTTTACGCGTCGTTCTGATCGGGAGGTGGAAACATGAAAAAAGTCTATACCGTTCTGTCCTGCCTGTTTCTTCTGATTCTGCTGGTTGTGGGTATTACATCAATTTTCACTCTGGACAGCTCCGCAACCAAGCCCGGCCTGACCTTTGCCGGTCTTCTGGACGGGTCTTACAGCAGCGGCACCCGGAATTTTTATGAGTCAGCCTTCCCCCAGCCGGAAAAGCTGAAGAACGCCAACGCAAGGCTCAACGGCTTTTACCGCTTCTCCGGCTTTACCGGGGAGGACGATGTTCAGCTCATCATTGAGATGAATTCCACGGCGGCCAACGGCGGCGCTGCCGCAGAGACCCCCACGGAGCCAAAGGACAATACCGCCCAGTCCGAAGCCCCGGTGGAAACCACCGAAGCCCCCACCACCGTCCCGGAGAACGCCGTGGTAGAGGCGCTGGGTGTGGTTTTGCTGGTGGGCAACCGTGCCACGGAGGCGGCCTATGCCAACTATGACGTCCTGCCGCTGTATGCGGAAGCTACCAACAAGATTGCGGACGCCTTGGGCAGCGGGGTTCGTACTTTCAGCATGGCGGTTCCCAATTCCGCGGAATTCTATACAACCGCCGACTATCACAGCGGCGACTGCTCTCAGAGCATGATGATCGACTATGTCTATGACCGGATGAACGCCAACGTTCACACGGTTGACGCATACTCCAAGCTGGCGGAGCATACCAACGATTACATTTATTTCCGTACCGACCATCACTGGACGGCGCTGGGCGCTTATTACGCCTATGAAGCGTTTTGCCAGGAGGCGGGCTTCACCCCGGAGCCGCTGAGCAAGTTTGAAAAGGGACAGTACGATGATTTTCTTGGCTCCCTGTACAACTATCTGGAGGACTATCCCCAGAGCAAGGTGCTGAAGGACGACCCGGATACGGTGTATTTCTACCGTCCCTTTGTGGATCTGGATACCAAGTTTTATATGGATGCGGAGCTGGACTTCCCCTATGAGACCGGAACGCTGTATAATGTATCTGACATTCCCAATAAATATCTCTGCTTTATCGGGGGAGATCACCCCATTACCATCATCAAGACCAGCGCCGACGGCCCGGTGTGCATGCTGCTGAAGGAATCCTACGGCAACGCCTTTGCCCCCTGGCTGACCAGCCATTACAGCAAGATTATTGTGATTGATCCCAGAGAATTTAACCGCAACGGCAAACCGGATTTGGATCTGACAACCTTTGCCAGGGAGCAGGGGGTTTCCGACTGCATCATTCTGAACTATCCCATGATGATCAACTCCGATTCCTATGTGACGTGGCTGACCCGTCTGGTGGAGCCTGATTTTGATTCATAAGAAAGCCCCTTGGCTCCTTCTGATGAGGGAGGCGGGGGTGCGGCGCAAAAATGTTGAAAAGGGGCTGTAAAAAAAGTCCGATAAAAAGCAGGCTGTACCGAAAAGGTGCAGCCTGCAAAATATTTGTAGAAAAAGGGCTGGTTCAGTGGAAGAACCAGCCCTTTGGTGTTATAATGAAACTGACATGAAACAAAACAACACCGTAGACTATTCTACACCAATTCAACTGAAATTACCAGTGGATTTAGAAAGAATTATAAAAATAAATGATGCGGTATATACTTTC
>JAEDOJ010000165.1 GCA_016302015.1 Oscillospiraceae bacterium
CGATCAGGTTGAGGACATACCGCTCCCCGTTGTCCGCCAGATAGTCCAATTTCACCGCGCGAGCCTTGATGGTAATGCCCCGCTCCCGCTCCAGCTCCATGGAGTCCAGAATCTGATCCTCCATTTCCCGGCGGTCAATGGTGTTGCACTCCTCCAGCAGACGGTCGGCAAGGGTGGACTTGCCGTGGTCGATGTGGGCGACGATGGAAAAATTTCGAATATGGCTTAAATCCGTCATAACGCTTGCTCCGTTGGTTACATAAATTTGTCAATGGCTTCGCAGAGGTTGTAGATGACGGAATCGTCGTTCTCCTCCACCGCCTCCACAATGCAGTGCTGAATATGCTCCTGCAAAATCACCTTGCCGGTGTTTTCCAGGGCGGAACGAACAGCGGCAAGCTGGATCAGAACCTCGGAACAGTCCTCGTCCTCCTCCACCATCCGCTTTACCTTTTCCAGATGCCCCAAAGCCCTTGCCAGCCGGTTCACCACCGCCCGCTTGTTGGCGTGGGTGTGGGGATGGCTGTGGCCGTGGACCGCCTGACCGTTTTCTTTCTCAATATGCATATCCGATGCTCCTTGTGAACATATTATTTCATATTATATCATATTTTTTCCCGGTTGAAAAGTTCCCTTTTTACTTTTTCCCGGCCTGTCGAAAATAGTAACAAAATATTCACAAAAATATTTCTCCCAAGTCTTGACAAACGGAGACGGGGGTTGTATAGTTAGCTTAGCACTCAGGAGGAATGAGTGCTAAAGGAGGGAAAAACATGGAACTGTCCCAACGGAAGCAGAAAATTCTGAAGGCCATTGTGGATTTATACATTCGCTCCGCCGAGCCGGTTGGTTCCAAGACCATAGCGGCTCTGCCGGATATGGATTTTTCCTCCGCCACCATCCGCAACGAGATGGCGGAGCTGACCAGTCTGGGTTTTCTGGAGCAGCCCCACACCTCCGCGGGCCGGATTCCCAGCCCGGCGGGCTATCGGTTTTACATCGACCGCCTCATGCAGGATTACCGGCTGAGCGTGGATGAGACCCAATCCATCAATCAGGCCATGGAGCTGCGGATGCAGGAGTTTGACCGGGCCATGAGCAAGGTGGGGAAGCTGGTTTCCCAGCTCACCAATCTTCCGGCCTACGCCATGACCTCCCATACCCAGAGCGTTACGGTGCGGCACTATGAAATTCTCCCCGCCGGTCAGACCGGCTTCATTGTGGTGATCATGACCTCCGATGAAGCGGTGAAGAACAAGCTGGTGAAGCTGCCCCTGACCGTCACGGAAACGGATTTGAAGCTGCTGACGGCGGTGCTCAACGCCAGCCTGACGGAGCTTCCCCCGGAGCAGTTCACGGGAGAGCTGATCGACCGGGTCAGCCGCAGCGCAGGCCCGGCGGCGGGGCTGGTACCCATCATTGTGGACTTTGCCGTTCACACTCTGGAGGACAGCCAACGATCCCGGATTTATGTCACCGGCCAGAACCGCCTGCTGGGTCAGCCGGAATATCAGGATCTGACCAGAGCCCAGGAGGTTCTGGGGGCGCTGGACGAGGAGACCATCTCCAACCTGCCCGCCAGAATGGATGCGGACAGTCCGGTGCAGATTCTGGTGGGGCCGGAGCACGTGGCCCAGGAGCTGAAGGACACCTCCGTGGTGATGACCCGCTTCGACATTGGCGACGGGATGCAGGGTATGATCGGGGTGGTTGGCCCCCAGCGTATGGATTACGCACAGATTACAGCGAGATTAAGCTACTTTGCGGAGGGCCTGGGCCGAATGTTCGGCAAGCAGGAGCTTCCCGAAGCAAAGAAGGAGGAATAAATTTTGGGTAAAAAGAAAAACGAGACGCCGGAAACCGAAGAACAGGAGGTTCAGACTCCTGAGGAAGAGACCGTGAAGGAAGAAAATCCTGAGGTGGAAGCGGCCAGAAAGGCTCAGGAACAGGAGCATGAGCAGTACCTGCGGCTGGCGGCGGAATATGACAATTTCCGCAAACGCTCCCAGCGGGAGAAGGACGCCATCTATCAGGACGCGGTGGCGGACACCGCAAAGAAGTTCCTGCCGGTGTACGACAATCTGGAGCGGGCGTTAAAGAGCGAAACCGCTGACGAGGCCTACAAAAAAGGCGTGGAAATGACCATGACCGAGCTGAAGAAGATCATGGACGGTCTGGGAATCGCCTCCTTTGGCGCAGCCGGAGAGGCCTTCGACCCGGAACGGCACAATGCGGTGATGCATATTGACGACGAAGCTCTGGAAGAAAACGTGATTGCAGAGGTCTTTCAGACCGGCTTTGCCATGGGGGATAAGGTGATCCGCTTCGCCATGGTCAAGGTTGCAAACTGATGTTGTAAATAATTTACTGAATATAGGAGGATAATTATCATGGGAAAAATTATTGGTATTGATCTTGGTACTACGAATTCCTGCGTCGCCGTAATGGAAGGCGGCGAGCCTGTTGTCATCGCCAACGCAGAGGGCAACCGTACCACACCCTCTGTGGTGGCTTTCTCCAAGACCGGCGAGCGTATGGTCGGTCAGGTGGCAAAGCGTCAGGCTGTCACCAACGCAGACCGCACCATCGCATCCATTAAGCGCCATATGGGCAGCGATTACAGAGTTGCCATTGACAACAAGAAGTACACCCCCCAGGAAATTTCCGCAATGGTGCTGCAGAAGCTGAAGGCGGACGCCGAGGCCTATCTGGGACAGACGATTACGGAGGCGGTCATCACCGTTCCCGCGTATTTCAATGACGCGCAGCGTCAGGCCACCAAGGACGCAGGCAAGATTGCCGGTCTGGATGTGAAGCGGATCATCAACGAGCCTACCGCAGCCGCCCTTGCCTACGGCGTAGACAAGGAAAGCGAGCAGAAGATCATGGTTTATGACCTGGGCGGCGGCACCTTCGACGTCTCCATTCTGGACATCGGCGACGGCGTTATCGAGGTTCTGGCCACCAACGGCAACACCCGTCTGGGCGGCGACGACTTCGACAACTGCATCATGGATTATCTGGTTGCGGAGTTCAAGAAGGCCGAGGGCATTGACCTCTCCGGGGACAAGGGTGCCATGCAGCGCCTGAAGGAAGCGGCGGAAAAGGCGAAGATCGAGCTGTCCGGCGTGACCACCTCCACCATCAACCTGCCCTATATCACCGCCGACGCCAACGGCCCCAAGCATCTGGACGTGACCCTGACCCGGGCAAAGTTCAACGAGCTGACGGCGCATCTGGTGGAAGCCACCCTGACCCCTGTCCGTCAGGCTATGGCGGATGCGGGCGTGAAGGCCTCTGACATCAGCAAGGTTCTGCTGGTGGGCGGTTCTTCCAGAATTCCCGCCGTGCAGGAGGCTGTTAAGACCATCACCGGCAAGGACGGCTTCAAGGGCATCAACCCCGACGAGTGCGTCGCTGTGGGCGCAGCCATTCAGGGCGGCGTTCTGGGCGGCGACGTCAAGGGTCTGCTGCTGCTGGACGTGACGCCTCTGTCTCTGGGTCTGGAGACCATGGGCGGTGTGTTCACCCGTCTGATCGACCGCAACACCACCATCCCCACCAAGAAGTCTCAGGTCTTCTCCACCGCCGCTGACGGCCAGACCTCCGTTGAGATTCATGTCCTGCAGGGCGAGCGTGAGATGGCGGCCTATAACAAGACCCTGGGCAAGTTCCATCTGGACGGCATTGCTCCCGCGCCCCGGGGCGTTCCTCAGATCGAGGTCACCTTCGACATCGACGCCAACGGCATCGTGAACG
>JAEDOJ010000166.1 GCA_016302015.1 Oscillospiraceae bacterium
AACAACGCCAGCTTTACGGTTAAATCCGTCACGCTGGATGTGGTGGGCTGTGAACGACATCCCGGTGAAGGGCAAAATGGAGATGGAATCGGTGGCCGGCGTAGATTATTTCCCCTTTGAGCCGGGAGAAAGCCTGATCCACTACTACCTCTATGTGTACCACGAATGGGACGAAGAAACCGATACCCTGACCCTCTATCGGGACGGAAACTCCTATGGCTTCACCGTGGGGCAGGACTATGCTCTGGTCAACGGAGCGGAGCAGATTCCCCTGGGCGGGACGATTTACCAGCGGAATCACATTCCCATGATCCCCATCCAGGGTCTTGCCAGGACGCTGGGGATGCATTGCATACTGAAGGACGGCGGTTATTATATGGACACGCCGGAAAAGCCCCTGTTCGGTACCGGTGGCGATGGAATCTGGGTCTTCGATACGGTGGGAAATTCTCTGGGCTGGAGAGCGGCAAACGCCGTGGTTGGCTACGGAGAGAATTGCCTGCGCCTCACGTCCAGCCAGAGAATCGACAAAAATTACGACCCCCAGCTCTATCTCACCAGCGGACTGAATCTGGATTGCTCCAAATATCAGACCCTGGAGATCAAGTGCAAGTGGTCGATCAGCGAGAAGCAGGCAGATTATCTGGGGGTTTTCTTCGTCACGGACGCACAGTCCAGTTTCAGTCAGCAGCGGTATGTCCAGCAGAAGATCACCGCAGCCTCTGACGGCTATCAGATCATCACCCTTCAGATGTCGGACAATCCCTACTGGACAGGAAAGCTGACCCAGCTCCGTCTGGATCCTTTCTCTGCGGCGGGCGTGATCGACATTGCCTATATCCGTTTCCGGGAGGCGGAGGACAGCAGGGTTCTGGTGCAGGAGGACGGGGAGGGGACAAACAGCTTTACCTCTCCCAACGCCTATGTGGAGATCGTCAGCGATCCGGCTGCGTGGAACAATCATTGCTATCATGTGACCCAGAGAACCCAGGATACCTATTTGTACGTCTGCACCGCGGCGGCCTTTGTCCCCGGCGCCACCTACCGGATCGACTTTGATGTGATGCTTGACCCGTTGGGAAAGAACGAAACCGGCAAAATCTGGTGCAATCTGCAGTATGTGGACGCTGCCGGTCTCAACGGCGTACACCACCTGGTGAAGAATCTGGTTTTGGCAAAAACCGATGGATGGGTGCATTTTTCCGCAACCTATACGGTCTCGGCGGACAGCACGGACAGGGGTTCCGACCTGTTTACCATCTATTCCGATCCGCGGAACGGCAATGAAACCGCATACTATTTTGATAATGTCAAGGTCGTCCGTGTGGGCTGACCGGCAGCAGGAAATATTTCATAGAGAAGGGAGAAATATGAGAATGAAAAGAAAAATTGGTCGAAGCGGCTTGCTTATGCTTCTGATCCTGATCCTGTGTGCAACGGCATCCGCCGCTGTCCTGGGAACCATGGCATGGAAAAGCGGCAAACGGGCGTTGCAGCCGGACTGGCTGCTGGCAGAGCAGGTGCGCACGCCACGGCAGGCGTATGAGCTTTGCTTTACCGACACGCTGGACAATCCACAGGTGCTTGAGGGTGTGGAATCCGGCTGGGAGATCGACAACCGTGCCGGCATTCCCAAGCTCACCACCACGAACAACGGCACAATCTTCGATGTGATGACGGACGAGCATTCCCGCCTGCTCCGCTATTTTAACCGGGTGACGGAAGGCAGGCTGGACTTACAGTTCAGGGTTGCGTATATCTATGGTTTTAACGGCAATGTCCTCCGCCTGTGCGACGAGGATGACAGCGATACCTACTATCTCGTCACAAAGGACAATGCGTTCTGGCTCAAGACGCAGACGGGGGAGCTGCGGCAGATCTCCGGAGAATTCCAACAGCTTACCGGGTGCAATGTCCTGTTCCGCCTGATCATTGATCTGGACCGCCAAACCGGCACCACCTATATCAACAATCAGCGCTGCGGCACCTATCCCCTGACCGGCAGCGCAATCCGCTATCTCTCCTTTGAAACGCTGGATGAAACCAGCAATACCACCAGGCTTTACGGCGGCTATATTCAGGCGAACTATGCCGTATATGAAGACTTTAACTATCCGATCACAGCCGTCAACTGTGAGTTTGCCAATGCGGATCAGCTTTCATTGAAGGGCGAGGCGCTGTCTCTTTCGAGCGGCGTTACAACTGCGCGCGGCTTTGAAGCGTTGGGAGAGAAAATTGCATTCCATGCTACCACCCTCCTGCCCAACGGAAGCACGGGAAGCCTTGCCCTGTGTGCGGGAGAAACGGCAGTTGTGGAGCTTGCGGCAAGGGACGGCTGGCTCTACGCCAACGACCGCCCGCTGAAGGCTTTTACGGATAACCTGTGGTACGATCTGCGCATTGAAGCGGATACGGAAGCGCAGCGGGCTGTGATCAAGGTGAGCAACCAAATCGTCGATACGGTGGACTTCCTTGTCAAGACCAACTATGTCGATGGGATTCGTTTTACCAACAGCGGTTCCGTGGCATTTTCTCTGGACGATATCATGGTTTACAATCTTTTGGACTATGATGTGCCGGAGCCGGTGATTCCGGAGGGAGCGGACGATTATACCATCGGCATCAATGTCTGCTCGCTTTGGGAAAACGCCGCGCACTGGGGTTGGGCGACCGTTACGCCCCATGACGACCTGAAGCCGGTGCTGGGCTACTATGATGAGGGCTTGCCGGAGACTGCCGACTGGGAGATCAAATTCATAGTGGAGCACGGCATTGATTTTCAGGCGTTCTGCTGGTACGCCCCGTCCTCCAATTCGCCGCTCAAATCCAACGCAAAGCATTTGGACAACGCCTTCTTAAACGCAAAGTATTGCGATCAGATGAAGTTCTGCCTGCTTTGGGAGGCGGCTAACGCCGCAAGACCGGCAAACAGCGCGGCATTCCGCAATTACTATGTCCCGTACTGGATCGAGAACTATTTCTCCAATCCCAATTATATGCGCATCGACAACAAGCCGGTTTTGGCGATTTTCGGTGCCAATAAACTGATCGATCAGTTCGGCACCGGACTGAAGGCTGAATTCGACTATCTGCGGGAGGAAGTCAAAAAGTTAGGCTACGACGGCGTCATCATTCTGGACTGCAACGGCGGACGGAACGACCTCGCCGCCTATGGCTTTGACGGCTGGTATGCCTACAACTGGGGTATAAACGGCTGCTCCCTGGAACACAACCAAAGTTCCAACCTCAACGTGAAAAACAGCCGGGATGTTTACACCGTGCCGACCATCAGCGTGGGCTTCAACGATGTAGGCTGGCACCAGACCAGACATCCTCTGATGACCGTGTCGGATTATAGGAAAGCCAACCAATGGGTTCGGGACGAGTATCTGCCCAACAGAGGCGCAAACGCACCGGACTGGTCGGAGGGCTTTGTCATGCTGTCCACCTGGAATGAGTACGGCGAAGGAACCTACCTGATGCCCGCCGAGGGACTGAACGGCTTTGGCTATCTGGATGTGATCCGTGAGGTTTACACGGACGGCGGCGACCATGGGGATATCACGCCCACGGAGGAACAGCTCGCACGCATTACCCACAACTATCCGCAAGACCGCAGAGTCCTGCGCAGAAACGGCAACTATGTTCTTCCGGAAAGCAGCAACAAAAGAACCTTTGATTTTACCCAGGCTGACGCATACAAAACCTATCTCTCCCTCAGCAACATGAGCACGGGGGCAACGGTCTCCGCCAA
>JAEDOJ010000167.1 GCA_016302015.1 Oscillospiraceae bacterium
TTATGACACGCTCAAATGCCAGAGAACTTGCCGCCCATCTGATCTATGAGATGGATTACACCGGGGAAACCCCGGAACAGGTGATGCAGTCCAGACTGGATAAGGAATATTATCAGGCGCTTGCGGAGGAAAATGCCGTCTACACCCAGCGCCCCAGCAAGAAGCAGCAGGCCTATATCCAGACCTGCGTGCAGGGCGTTGCCCAGCATAAGCAGGAGCTGGATCAGCAGATCAGCACCTATGCCATCGGCTGGAATCTGAACCGGATTTCCCGCTTTACCAAGGCCGCTCTCCGCCTTGCCATGTATGAGATCCTCTACGTGGAGGACGTCCCCACCGGCGTGGCGATCAATGAGTGCGTGGAAATGACCCGGAAGTATGAGGAGGAGGAAGTGGTCTCCTTCGTCAACGGTATTCTGGGTTCCTTTGCCAGAGCCCTGAAGGAGAACCAGCCATGACCGTTCTGGCGTTTGATACCAGCAATTACACCACCTCCGTGGCTGTCTTTGACGGCAAGGAGGGTTATAATGTATCGCAGCTTCTGGACGTGGCGCAAGGAAGTCTTGGCCTTCGTCAGAGCGATGCGCTGTTCGCCCATGTGAAACGCCTGCCGGAACTTACCGACAGGCTGTTTTCCCATTTGGGAAGGCTTCCTCTGGCTGCCCTGGGCGTCAGCACCCGCCCCAGAGCGGTGGAAGGCTCTTATATGCCCTGTTTTCTGGCGGGGGAGTCTCAGGCAAGGGTCTTGGGGTCTGCCCTGGGGCTTCCGGTCTATGCCTTCTCCCATCAGCAGGGGCATATTGCCGCCTCCCTGTGGGGCTCCGGCCATATGGAGCTGATGGACAAGCCCCATCTGGCGTGGCACCTGTCCGGCGGAACCACAGAGCTGCTCTACGTGACCCCGGAGGGGAGCGGCGTTCATGCCGAGAAGCTCGGAGGGACGACGGATATTTCCGCCGGTCAGTTGATTGACCGTACCGGAAAGCTCTTGGGCCTGCCCTTTCCTTCGGGAAAGCATATTGACGCGCTGAGCCAAAATGCGGTGCGACGGGATCGATTTAAGGTAAAAGTCAAGGGCATGGAGTTTTCCCTGTCCGGGGTACAGAATAAGGTGGAGCAGTACGCTCAGAGCGCCGACGCCGGGGAAACCGCCGGGTATTGCCTGCGGTGCCTCATCGGCGCCATTACGGAGGCGACAAGAAACGCTCTGGACGTCTACCCGGACTGCAGTGTGGTCTTCGCCGGAGGGGTTTCCTCCAACAGCCTTCTCCGGGAGACCTGCAAGAGCCTGCCTGCGATCTTCTGCCCGCCCCAGTATTCCACGGACAACGCTCTGGGAACCGCAATTTTGGCCTGGAGGATGCACCATGAATCAAATCTATGAGGTTTCCCAGATCAACGAATATCTCAGACTGCGGTTTGACGAGGATGAATTTCTGAACGCCGTCTTTATTCGGGGGGAAATCAGCAACTATAAGCTCTATCCTTCGGGACATCATTACTTTTCCCTGAAGGATGCCAACGGAGCCATCAAATGCGTGATGTTCAAAGGAAAGGCGTTCCGTCTGCGCTTTCGTCCCGACAACGGCATGAAGGTGATCGCCTTTGGGAAGGTTTCCGTCTATCCCCGTGACGGGGCTTACCAGCTTTACTGCGAGGACATGACCCCGGACGGTGTGGGCGACCTTCACGCAGCCTTTGAGCAGTTAAAGGCAAAGCTGCAAAAGGAAGGGCTTTTTGCCCTTGCGCGGAAGAAGCCTCTTCCAAGGTTTCCTCATACAATTGCTCTGGTTACCTCCTCTGCCGGTGCGGCGCTGCGGGATATGCTTCGCATTCTGCGGAAGCGGTATCCTCTTTCAGAGGTGAAGCTCCTGCCGGTGCGGGTTCAGGGAGAGGAAGCACCGGGTGAAATCGCCGCCGCCATCCGTTATGCCAATCAATATCAGGTGGCAGACCTGATCATCACCGGTCGTGGAGGCGGCTCTATTGAGGATCTGTGGGCCTTCAATGACGAACGGGTTGCCTATGCCATTGCGGACTCCACCATTCCTGTGATTTCGGCGGTAGGCCATGAACCGGATGTGACAATCTCTGATTTTGTGGCAGACCTGCGGGCGGCAACCCCCTCCAATGCGGCAGAGCTGGCAGTCCCGGATCAGTTGGAGCTTCGTCAGCAGCTTGCCTCCCGGCAGACGCTGCTGGTGACGCTGATGACCAGAAGACTGAAGCAGGAACGGCAGAAATTACAGGGACTGGCTGCGGCAAGAAGCCTTCGCAGTCCTATGAATTATATCAATGATCGAAGAATGCAGTTGGATTATATCCATCGCCGTCTGGCTGGGGCGTCTGCAAATATTTTGAATACAAACCGTCAGCGGTTTGTCCGTCTGACATCGAAGCTGGATGCCATGAGCCCGCTGAAGGTTCTGGGCAGAGGCTATTCCATGATCCTGAATGAAGAGGGAAGTCTGGTGAAAACCATTGACCGGCTTCAGCCCGGCGACCGGATTACCGTGCGCCTGGAGGACGGCAAGGCCATGGCAAGAGTGGAGGAAGTTGACAAATGAAAGAAGAATCCAAGACCTTTGAACAGTCCCTGAAGCGGCTGGAGGCAATTGTGACCCGGATGGAACGGGGAGATGTCCCTCTGGAGGAGGCGCTGTCTCTGTTTGAAGAGGGGACTGCCCTGGTGGGTTCCTGCGGGAAGCTGCTGGATGAAGCGGAGCTGAAGGTTGTCCGCCTGACCAGGGGCGCGGACGGCGCTCCGGAAGAAAGCGAGTTTGAAGATGAATAAGCAGATGCAGACCTACGCAGACCGGATTGAGGGGTATTTGCAGACCTGTTTTCTGGAGGAAGAACCCCAGAAGGAGCTGTTTGAAGCCATGCGCTACAGCCTCCTTGCGGGAGGCAAACGGCTGCGCCCGGTGCTGGTGCAGGCATTTTGCGATCTGTGCGGCGGGGCGGAGGATGTGCTGCCCTTTGCGGCGGCGGTGGAAATGGTGCATACCTACAGCCTGATCCATGACGACCTGCCCTGTATGGACAATGATGATTTCCGCCGGGGGAAGCCCACCAATCACAAGGTGTTCGGAGAAGCCAAGGCGGTTTTGGCGGGAGACGGCTTGCTGACTGCCGCCTTTTCCCAGTTGGCAAAGGCGAAGCTGCCTGCGCAGCGTGTGGTGGAGGGCGTGAGAGTGCTGTCGCTCTGCGCCGGCGAGCTTGGGATGGTAGGCGGTCAGGTTCTGGACATGGATGCGGAAACCCGCCAGTGTACCAGAGAAGAGGTGCTTGCCATTCAGTCCCGGAAAACCGGAGCGCTGATTTCCGCAGCCTGCCAGTTGGGCGTGATTGCAGCGGGCGGCTCCAAAGACCGGCAGACCGCCGCGGCACAGTACGCCGACGCCCTGGGTCTGGCCTTCCAGATTCAGGACGATATCCTGGATGTGGTGGGAGACGCCCAAAAGCTGGGAAAATCCGTGGGGACAGACCAGCACAAAAATACCTTTGTCCGCCTTTACGGCGTGGAAACCTGCCGAAAAATGGTCGTCGAGGAGACAGAAAAGGCCGTTGCCGCCCTTTCCGCCTTTGAACACCCGGAATTTTTAACCGATCTGGCAAAATCCCTGATTCATCGGGAATTCTGATACTGATTCTTGATTAAAAAGTTTCACCAAGAATCCCGTGTGCTGCGCACACGCACATCGTGCTTCAGGCACGCTGTGCCGTCTCATGCAGAATCTGA
>JAEDOJ010000168.1 GCA_016302015.1 Oscillospiraceae bacterium
TATGATATTCCCATGGTTTTCGATGGCAGAATTGATACCATGCAGAAAATCTGCCGGGAGGCAGGCGTCAGCCACAACGTGATTTTTTCCGTCGCCACCACCGCCCAGCAGGTTCCTTCCATTAACAGCTTCATCGCCGCCACGGCCCAGGCCTCCGGCGGCACCATGACCGGTCTGGGAACCCTCTTCCCCGGCTCGGAGCAGATGGAACAGGATGTGGAGCAGATCATTTCTCTGGGCTTAAAGGGCGTCAAGCTCCACCCGGATTTTCAGAAATTTCCCATCGACGGCGAAATCTGCACGGAGATGTACGAGCTGTGCAGAGGCCGTCTGCCGATTTTGTTCCACTGCGGCGATTACCGCTACGACTTCTCCAATCCCAACCGGCTGAAGGTGGTTTTGGAAAAATACCCGGATTTACAGGTGGTAGGCGCCCACTTCGGCGGGTGGTCTCTGTGTCAGACCGCCGCCGACCAGCTTCACGGCTACGACAATCTGGTGGTGGACTGCTCCTCCTCCTTTTATAATCTCAGTCCGGAAACCGCCAGGGAATTGGTACTGACCTACGGTACGGATCGGGTGCTGTTTGCCTCGGATTTCCCCATGTGGAATCCCAGGGATAACATCGAGGTGCTCATGAAAATGGAATTGCAGCCGGAGGACTACGAAAAAATCTTCCACGCCAACGCCGAGCGGATCTTCGGCATCCCCCCGGTCTCCCCGTGACCGGCTGGACTTCTGAATATACTATTATTATGCAAGGAGAGAATTTATGAAAAAGATCATTCTGTCTGACTACACCCTGAAGGATTTCAGCGAGAAGAAAACCCATTCTCTGCTGTTTCGGGAAAAGGCGGCTCTGGTGTCGAACATAGATTCTTTCGGAGTTGATGCGATTGAGCTGCCAGCAGTGGCGAAGCCCCGAGAGGATTCTGTCATCAATAAGACCCTTGCCTCCGCGCTTCGCAACTGTGCGCTGAAAATTCCCGCGGGCATGACCCCGGAGGAAATGCGTGCGGCCTATGAGAGCATCCGTCTTGCCAAAAAGCCGGTTTTGCAGGTTGTTCTGCCCATGTCCACGGTGCAGATGGAGTATCTGTACCACATGAAGGACGCAAAGATGCTGGAAAAAATCAAAGAACTCTGCGCCTGCGCCGGGAAGCTCTGTCCCGATGTGGAGCTTTGCTGTCTGGACGCCACCCGTGCGGATCGTGTCTTCCTGGTCTCCGCCTGCCAGACCGCCGTGGCCTGCGGCGTGCGCAGCATCACCCTCTGTGACGACGCCGGAGAATACCTTCCCCAGGACTTTTCCGCCCTTGTGAAGGACGTGAAGGCCGCCGTGGACGCCACCGTGCTGGTTCGGGTCTCCGACAAGTTGGGCTTAGGCGCCGCCAACGCCCTCGCCGCCCTTCATGCCGGAGCCGACGGCGTCTGCACCTGCATTGTGGGGGAGGAGGTGCTGACCCTGGGTCGGATGGCGGACATTCTCGCCGCAAAGGGCGAGGGACTGGAGCTTTCCTCCGATGTCAAGGGCACTGCCATCCACACCAACGTCCAGTCCCTGCTGAAAAAGCTGGAAAAGCCCGATTATCTCAGCGGTAACGACGGCGCCTCCGACAGCGCGGACGTTTTTCTGGACGCCAGATGCTCCGCCGCACAGGTTCGCACCGCCGTGGAGGCTCTGGGCTATGTGATCTCCGAAGAGGATTTGGGCGCCGTCCATGACGCCGTGAAGCGGCTGTGCCAGAAGAAGTCCTCCATCGGCGCAAGAGAACTGGAGGCGGTGGTTGCCTCCTCCTCCATGCAGGTTCCCTCCACCTACCACCTGCACAGCTTCAACATTATGAACAGCAACCTCACCGGTTCTGTTGCCAATATTATTCTTGTCCGGGAGGAGGAGAAGCTCAGCGGCGTTGCCACCGGCGACGGCCCC
The DNA here is from genome assembly GCA_016302015.1 of Oscillospiraceae bacterium. Next base: position 1,934 of record JAEDOJ010000168.1, read on the forward strand.
ATTGACTCCTCCTTCAAAGCCATCGAGCAGTGCGTGGGACATCACTACGAGCTGGACGAGTTCCAGATTCAGGCAGTCACGGAGGGAAAGGAAGCCCTTGGCTCCGCCCTTGTCCGCCTCCGCAGTGAGGGCAAACTCTATTCCGGCAACGGCGTTTCCACGGATATTGTGGGCGCAAGCATCCGGGCTTACATCAACGCCCTGAACAAAATCGTTTATGAGGAGAACTGAAGATGAAATTTGCGTTTTCCACCGAAAATGTCTGTCCCTCTTCGTTTCTCAGACTCTGCCGCCTGACCTACGAATACGGATTTGACGGATTCGAAATCTACGACGCCTTCTCCCAGCGTGCCCGCCACAGCGACAGCATCCTGAAGCAGGACGTGGTCTCCGAGGCAAAGCGGAAGCTGCGAAACCGTGGTCTGGAGGTTCCCGCTCTGCGGTATCCCGGAGCGGCGAACCGGCTTTCCGACGCCGTGGAGCTTTCCCAGTATGTGGACATGGCCGCCGTTGCGGGAATTGAATATGTGATCCTCCATCTGGACGGAGAGACCGATTTTGACTTGCTGACGCAGACGCTGGCCCCCGCTGTCAGAAAAGCGGAGCTTACCGGCATTGAACTGCTCTTTGAAACCACCGGCCCCCTTGCGGAGACGGAAACCGTTCTGAAGCTCATCAACGTGTTCTCCTCCGTGACCATCGGTGTGTCCTGGAACGTGCGGGGAACCTTCTTTGATGCGGGAGAAACCGTGGAAACCACCATCAAGACCCTTGGCGCTTATATTCGCTATGTCCGGCTGGGCGACTGTCTGGAGGGCAGACGGGTACTGATCGGCGAGGGCAGGCTTCCCATCGGCAAATTCTTCAACGCTCTCCGGTCTCTGAACTATGAGGGCTTTATCTGCGCCGACTGGAACGAGGAAATCAGCGATCCGGACATTGTCCTGACCCATTTCCGCAGCTATCTCTCCAACGTCACCACCGAGGAAAAGCACGCCGGCAGTCTGTACTATAACCGGACAAAAACCGGCACCTTTCCCTGGAAGAAATATGAGGTCATTGACCACACCTTCTCTCAGGTGCTGGACACCCTTGCCGAAACCTACCCGGATCAGCTTGCCTTCCGCTATACCACCCTGGACTACACAAGAACCTACGCCCAGTTCCGCCGGGACGTGGACGCGGTAGCCGCCTCCCTCATTGCTCTGGGGGTCAAGCCCGGCTACCATGTGGCAATCTGGGCGACCAATATTCCCCAATGGTTCCTGACCTTCTGGGCCGCCACCAAGATTGGTGCGGTTCTGGTCACGGTGAACACCGCCTACAAGGTTCACGAGATCGAATACCTCCTGCGCCAGTCCGACACCCACACCCTTGTGATGATCGAAAGCACAAAGGATGCCAATTATAAGGAAATCATGGAGGAGCTGTGCCCCGAGCTGAAGTCCCACAAAAAGGGTCAGCCCCTCTACTCCGGGCGGCTTCCCTTCCTCCGGAATATCGTCACCACGGGCTTCGCCATGGAGGGCGCTCTGACCTGGGACGAGATGCTGGAGCGGGGCGAGCAGGTTCCTCTGGAGGAGGTCAGAAGAAGAGCCGCCCAGGTAAAGCCTGACGACGTGTGCAATATGCAGTACACCTCCGGCACCACCGGCTTCCCCAAGGGCGTCATGCTCACCCACCGGAACATTGTGAACAACGGCAAGGTCATCGGCGACCGCATGGATCTGTCCACCGCCGACCGGATGATGATTCAGGTGCCCATGTTCCATTGCTTCGGCATGGTGCTGTCCATGACCTCC
>JAEDOJ010000012.1 GCA_016302015.1 Oscillospiraceae bacterium
GAGCCTGGGGTGGCACTAACCCGGAAGTTTCCTCGTCAGAGGGAGCCTTGGATGGTGCAATCCTCCTATCTCTTTCCTCAGAGGGAGCCTGGGGTGGCACTAACCCGGAAGTTTCCTCGTCAGAGGGAGCCTTGGATGGCGCAGTCCTCCTGTCTCTTTCCTCAGCGGGAGTCTGGGGTGGCACTAACCCGGAAGTTTCCTCGTCAGAGGGAGCCTCGGATGGTACAAACCCGGAAGCTCCCTCGTCAGAGGTAGGCGCAGGTTTTCCGCAGAAAAGGACGTGGTTCGTTCCAAACCACGTCCATTTCTCATTTCTCGTTTTTAATCTGAACCAGCTTATCCGGGGAGTTCAAGATCGTCAGCCAGTTCTGGAACATTGCGTCAAACGCCCGCTTCTCATCCCGGTTCTCCAAGGCCTCCAGCACGTCTTCATGGGTCGTAAAGTTGGCGGCGTTCATGCCGGATCGCTCAAAGAAGATATACTCGATTCGTTGGACGTGGAGCATCAGGGTGTCGGAAAAATCCGACAGAATCTCATTGTCCGCAATATCCAAAATCCGCTTGTGCAGCAGCAGGTCAGCCCGAAGGGTATTGATGGTATCCCGCTGCTCCAGGAACTCCTTGATACGGCTCTCGATCTCCCGAAGCTCCTCCACCTGCTCCTTCGTGATCACCGCAGCCGCAAACTGCGCCGCCAGAGCATGGATATATGCCAGAGGCAAATACCACTTCTCCAGATGATCGAAATCCACCTCGGTAACACAGGTTGCCCGATTTGGGTAGACTACCACAAGCTTCTGGGCCTCCAGCATCTGTATGGCTTCCCTGACGGGGGTACGGCTGACTTCAAAATAATCGCTGATCTCCTGATCGTTCAGCTTCTCTCCAGGCTTCAGCGTTCCGTATGCGATCCACTCCCGAAGGGTATTAAAAATCCGGGTTTTTGCAGATTGTCGTTTGACTTCCACGTTCTTTACAGGAATGGGCATGCCACCACCTCTTTCCAGTAATTATACCATATTATGTCATATATTTCAAACATTTTTTCGATTATTCGCTGATCTGGCTCTTCACCAGCAGTGCATTTAAAATTGCGGCATAGCCCTCCGCGCTCTTATGGAGCTGTTCCAGCAGAATGTACTCGTCCACGGTATGGGCGAGGTTCTCCATAGAGGGGCCGAAGCCGATGGTACGGATGCCCTTCTCCCCTGCGTAGTGACTGCCGTTGGTGCAGAAGGAGTAGTTGGTGATGGTAGGCTCCAGGCCGATGGCCCGCAGGTCTGCGTAGGTATCCTGAACGAATTTTTCATCCTGCTTGAAGAGCCAGCCGGGGAAGAAGCGTTCCGCATAAATTTCATTGCCGGTGTAGCAGGTTTTCGTCTCCGCCCGGAGATAAACCTTCGCCTGAAAGGTGGGATCGGCGGCGGCCAGATCGTCAATTTTTTCCTGAATGGGCGCCAGAACACTTTCCCTGGTATCCCCCACCAGGAGGCGGCGATCCAACGTTGCAATACAGCGTTCGGGAACCACGGACGCACCGGGGAAGGGAGAGGAAATGATGTCCGTTAATTCCATAATCCCCTTGCCAAGTCCCTCCTGCTCTTCGGGAACAATATCCTCCATGGCCTTCAGCAGCTTCATCATGGACTTGACGGCGTTGATGCCCTTCTCCGGGTTGGCGGAGTGGGCGGGCTTGCCGATGGTCTCCAAACCGATCTCCGCACGACCCCGCTGACCGATTTTCAGGTTCAGATTGGAGGCCTCGCCAATGACAACGTAGTCCGGCTCCACCCGCTGGGAGATCATCCGTGCGGACACGCCCTCGTACAATTCCTCGTAGACCACGCCGGCCACATAAATCTCTCCGGGGAAGTCCCGGTTGCAATTTTCCGCATAATAGGCCGCGCCGCAGATCATCGCCGCCACCGCGCCCTTCATATCGGAAGCGCCACGGCCACAGACACGATCCTCCAGCACTTCCCCGCCGAAGGGATCATAGGTCCAGCGTTCCGGCTCGTTCACCGGGACGGTATCAATATGTCCGTCCAGCAAAACCTTTGCGCCGGGACGGCTGCCCTTGATACAGCCGATCACATTTCCGTACACATCCACAAACACGTCATCGTAGCCCAGCTCTTCCATAGCCGTTCTGACTACGTTGGCAACGTCAGACTCCTGACCGGAGTAGCTCTTCGCCCGGATCATTTTGCTGCAAAGCTCCGTGGCCTTCTGATGCAGCTGTTCCCGTGTCATAATATCCCTCCAAACTTATTACATTGCATCCCAGAGTCTCTGCGCCTCCTGACGGCAGGCAGCAAAGACCTCTTTTTCATCCACCTTGGTGCATTTGTGGTTCTCCACCACAGTCTCTCCGTCCACAACGACGGTATGTACATGGCCGCTGAAGCCGCTGGTCATATGGGACAGGACGTTCCCGCTGTTCAGCGGCGTAGGCGGATCATAATCCAGAATCAGGAAGTCTGCGGCGCTGCCGGGACGAAGCACGCCCACGTCATAGCCGAAAACATTTCTGGCAAGACGCTGATTGTTGGTAAAGGCCATATCCAGCACCTGTCTGCCGGAGAAGGTGGTGCAGTCCATGGTGCGGATATGCTGCAAAATAGAGGCAAAGCCCAGCTCCGTGAACAGATCATAGGTATAGCCGTCGCCGCCCAGCGCCACATGAACCCCGGCCTCCATGAGAGGCACCACCGGGCAGATGCCCACGGCGTTATTGGTATTGGACTGGCAGTTATGAGCCGCGGTAATGCCGGTGCGCCGCATGATCTCAAACTGAGGCGCAGCCACATGGACATTATGGGCGGTTATGGTCTTTTCATTCAGGATGCCAAACCGTTCCAGGCGTTCGGTGACGTGCATATCGTAGAGCTTGTAGCTGTCGCTGACGTCGGCGGCGGCCTCCGCCATATGGATATGGAAGCCGGCATTGCAGGCCTTTCCCGCCTCCGCCGCCAAGCCCAGCGTCTCATCTCCCAAGGTATAAGAAGCATGAAGCCCGAAGAGACCCGCAAAACGGTCATCCTGACGTACCTTTTTCAGATAGCGGCGGTTTTCCTCGATGCCCTGAAGGGCACGCTCCCTGCCGTCACGATCCGTGATCTCATAGGCAAGGCAGCCCCGGCCGCCCACCAAACGCATGGCGTCCTCGATCACATCCAGACTGCCGGAAATGAAATTCGGGCTTGCCTGATGGTCAAAATAGGTGGTGGTTCCGGCCTTCAGACCCTCAATCATGCCCATCATGGTGCTGTAATAGGTCTGCTTTTCGTCCAGCAGCTTGTCCACCTTCCACCACATTCTGGAAAGCACCTGCTGCCAGTTCAAAACCGGCTGGTTCAGGGACATTCCCCGGACAAACTGACCGTAAAAATGGCAATGGGAGCTGATCATGCCGGGCATGAGGATGGCGCCGCCCAGGTCGTGGCGCACCTCCGCCTGAGGCAGTTGGTCATCGGGACAGAGCCCCACCCCGGCGACCCGGTTGCCTTCCACCAGCAGGTAACCGCCGGGTAGCAGCATTTGCTCCACATCCCCTGTGATGATGTTGGCATGATAGTATAATGTTCGCTGTTTCATATCAAGTCAACCTTCTTGCCGATTGCGGCAAACCCCTTTCCAGAAGATTTCCTGTACCCGCCGCCGTATGATCCTCGGCGCCGTCAATCACAACTCTCCCGTTGGACAGAACCTTATCTACCCCAACATGAAGCTTCACACCCTCAAAGGGGGTATAATCTGTCTTTTCATGGAGCATGGAAGCCGTCAGCGTCCGCTCAACGCCGGTGTCCAGCAGGACAATGTCCGCATCCGCGCCTACGGTCAGGCTGCCCTTTCGGGGATAGAGACCGTAGAGCTTGGCAGGCGTCTGAGAGGTCAGCTCCACCAGCCGCTCCATGGAAATCCTCCCGGTATAAACGCCCATTTCATACAGGAGAACCAGTCTGGTTTCAATGCCGGGCATACCGCCGGGAATTTCATAGAATTTATCCGACACCCGTTTCTGACTCCTGTAGAAGCCGCAGTCGTCGGTGCCGATGGTAAAGGCCGTGCCCTCCTGCAGAACCTGCCAGATCTCCTCCCGATCCGCCGCCGTGCGGATGGCGGGGTTGACCAGAAAGTCGCTGGCGTCCTCCCGCTCATAGACGGTCTCGTCGAAGTACAAATAGTGGGGACAGGTCTCGCCGTAGACCTCCAGACCCTCCTTCTGGGCCTGCGCGATCAGTCTCGCCCCCGCTCCGCTGGAAACGTGGCGAATCAGAATTCTGGCTCCGGTCTTCCGGGACAATTGGATCAGCCGCTCCACCGCGGAGGATTCCACAGCCTTGGGCTTGCTTTCCAGAAAATATCTGGGAGAGGTCTTCCCCTCTGCCTTCAGCCTTGCGGTGGCTTCGTCGATCATATCTTCATTTTCCGCATGGATCGTAGCGATGGCTCCATGCTCCGCAATCACCTGAAAGGCCCGCTCCATGTCCTCGTAGGGCACCAGAAGGGTTTCACGGTAGGCGGTATAAAATTTGAAGGAGGTAAATCCTTCCTCTATTAAAGCGGGAATGGCCCGCAGAGTTTCCTCGTTGATGTCCGTCAGCGTGCAGTGGAAGCTGTAGTCCACGGCGCACTGGCTTCGGGCAATGCTGACCCGTTCTTCCCTGGCGGCAAGAATGGAGCCCCCTCTGGCCTGATCGGCAAAATCGATCAGGGTGGTGACGCCGCCAAAAGCACCGGCTCTGGTGCCGTCATAAAAATCGTTCATGGTCTGGGTTCCGCCAAAGGGCAGAAGCATATGCGCGTGGGTTTCAATCACTCCGGGAATGGCCAATCGGCCGCTTCCGTCGATTTCCCGTTCTGCCTCACCGGGAAGCTTTGCCGCTATGGCTGCGATTTTGCCGTCTTTCACGGCGATATCTACGATCCCCAAATCTTCGGGAGCGTAGGCATGTACGTTACGAAGGATCAAGGAATACATTCGTCTCTTCCTCTCTTCTCAGTTCTTCACAGCGGCGGGGCGGGCATTGCCCGCCCCCTGGCTGTTTGCGTCAGATTCTTTTTTACTTCTCGTAGGATTCTACCACGTTGACGGTGCCGTTGGCAACGTTGCCAATCAGAGTTTCGATCTCTGCTGCCAAATCCGCGTCAACGATTGCGCTGTTCAGCTCTGCCAGCTCAACGCCAACACCCAGGCCGGGCTTGTAAACGCCGCCGAAGGAGCCGTCCTTAATTCTGTCAACCTGGCTTGCGATAACGGGAGGAACGATCTCAACAACAGAGGTGAGCATCAGTTCGGGAGCCAGATCGTGCTGGTCAGAGCCGTAGCCCATGACATAGATGCCGGCTTCCACGCAGGCCTCGATCACGCCCAGACCGGTGGTATCGGCTGCGTGCATGATCACGTCAGCGCCCTGCTCGATCATGGAGTTTGCGCTCTCCTTGCCCAGAGCGGTGTCGTCGGTGTTGCCGGTCATGATGACCTTCACGTCCACATCAGCATTGGCGTCCTTTGCGCCCTGAACGTATGCGTTCTTCATGGTGAGCTGGCCTGCGGACTCGGTGCCGCCGATGTAGCCAACCACGCCGGTCTTGGACATCTTGGCAGCCAGATAGCCGCAGATGTAGGTTGCGTGATAAACAGCGGTGTCAACAAAGCCGATGTTGTCGGGATAGTTGTCCACAGGAGCCTTGCCGTAGACAAAGAAGTAGTTGTTGGGGTTGTTCTCAGCCACATGGCGTCGCCGAACTGGGAGCCGTGAGCGATCACCAGGCTGTAGCCCTCGTCCACGAAGTTCATCGCGACAGCTTCGCAGTTGGAGGTGTCGGTGTTTTCCACATACTGGGTCTTGTAGCCTTCAGCCTTCAGCTGCTCCAGGCCCTGATATGCGGTGTAGTTCCAGGATTCGTCCGTAATAACGCCGGGGAGGATCAGTGCGATGGACAGTTCTTCGTCGCCGGTGGGTTCGGCATCGGGCTTGGTAGCCTCTTCGGTTGCCTTCGTTTCTTCGTTTGCTTTGGTTTCGTCGGGCTTGTCAGCGTCATCGGAGCCGCCGCAAGCAACCAGGCTCAGTACCATGACCAAGCAGAGCAGGATAGCGAGTAACTTTTTCATATTGTCCTCCAAAATTTTATATTTTTTCAAGCACGGTTGTGCAATGAAAACAAGGTTTTACAGCGATGCCGCCAGCTCGATGGCCCGGGCGATCTTCTCGGATTGTTTTTCCATAAATTCTCTGCCGAATTCCGGAGAGGAGAGAATGGGGTCGCCTACCACGCCGTCAACGCTGATATCGTCGATGTACCAGCAGGAGATCAGGTCTCCCCGGCAGTCCGCGGCTTCATGCCACTTGTCGATGGATGTGCTGAGATGCTGGGTAATCTGTTCGGTGTCCACTCCTTCCGGGTGGGAGGCCATCATCACGCTGGTCTCGATGCAGTCGGCATGGACGTGGTATTCCTTTGCGCCCAGAGCGTCCCGAATGGCGCCGCCGTTTACCATATAGACCATCATGCCTTTGCCTCTCAGAAGCCGGCCGGCGATCTGAATGGCGGAATCGTTGCCGCCGTGACCGTTGACCAGCACCAGCTTTTTCACCCCCAGCCGGAGAAGGGAATCGCCGATGTCCGTGAGCACGTGGATCAGGGTCTCCGGCATCAGGGTGATGGTGCCGGGAACGTGGATATGCTCAATGCTCAGCGCATAGGTCACCGTGGGAAGGAGGAAGAACTGACTGTCGGAGTTGAGCTTCTCCATTGCCATCAGGGCAACGTCCTCCGCTGCCAGATAATCCGTCCCCACGGGAAGATGGGGGCCGTGCTGCTCCACCGCGCCGATGGGCAGGACGGCAACCGCTTTCCCGTCAGCGGCAAGTGCCTGAAGCTGACGGGCGGTTTTCATAGAATACTTACACCAGGGCATAACTCAGTTCCCTCCTATCGACCTTCTTTTTCGAAGATGCCGCCAACGGTTTTGGGGCCTCTCTTGTTCCGTCCGGCCAGCAGCAGGCTGAGGATCGCCACAATATAGGGCAGAGCCAGCAGCAGCTGATAGGGACAGTTGACGCCCATCGCCTGCAGACGAAGCTGGAAGGCATTGATGAAGCCGTAGCCGAAGGAGCCAAGCATCACGTAGGTGGGATGCCAGCCGCACAGCAGGCAGACAGCCAGCGCCAGGAAGCCCCGGCCTGCGGAAATTTCAGGAGCAAAGCTGCCGGTAATGCCGCAGACCAGATAAGCGCCGCCCAGACCGGCAAGGAAGCCGGAGAGGATCACCGTACCCCAGCGGTAGCCCACCACGTTGATGCCGCAGCTCTGAGCCGCCCGGGGATTTTCACCAAGGGAGCGGGTCTTCAGACCCAGCTTGGTACGGTACAGGACGAAGCCCGCCAGAATGGAGAGGGCGACGGCCAGATAACCCATGATATCCATGGAGAAGACGGAGCCGCCCAGAATGGGGATCTTGCTCAGCAGGGGGATGGGCAGCTTCTGCAGCAGCTCAACCTTGGGTCTCTGACCGCTGAGGCCGTAGAGAACCCGGTAGAGATAGGCGGTGAGGCCGGTGGCAAAAATGTTGAACATAAAGCCCACAACCGCCTGAGGCTGGTTTCTGGAAACGCCTACAAAGGCGATGATCACGGCGGAGAAGGCGCCGATCAGGCCGCCCAGCAAAATTGCGAGGAACAAGGAGGCGGTAAGCTGATAGATCATCAGGGAGGCCAGTGCGCCAATGAGCATATTGCCCTCCAGGCCAATGTTCATAACGCCGGCACGTTCCGCAATACTTTCGCCCACCGCAGGGAGCAAAATGGGCACGCCCTGGGTGATGGTAGAAGCAAGGAGCGCAGTAATAAATTCAACATTAAACATGAGCGGCCTCCTTCTTTCCTGCCTTCCGCTTCTTAAGGAACCGGATGGTCTTAAAGCTGAAGCTGGTCAGGATGAACAGAACGATGATGCCCTGAAGAATATCCACCAGCGTAACGGGGACGCCACAGGCCACCTGCATTTTCTCAGCGCCTGCGTCCAGACCGGCCATCATCACCGCAGCGGCCACAAGACCCACAGGATTCAGGCAGCCGATCAGGGCGACGACCATGCCGGTGATGCCCATGCTCTCGCAGATGCCTTCGATCAGACGATACTGAACGCCGAAGATTTCCACAGCGCCGGCCAGACCCGCAAAAGCGCCGGCCAGAACCATGGAGATAAAGCGGTAGAATTTCACGTTGCAGCCTGCGTACTGGGCTGCCTTGGGGCTTTTGCCCACAATGCGAAGGTTGTAGCCGAAGGTGGTATACTTCCGAACGAACCAGTAAATGAGGACGCAGGCCAGAGCGATGAACAGGCCCACATGAGCGCGGGTGCCTTCCCACAGCTTGGGCAGCCGCATGGAGGCGTCAATGGCAGCGGACTGGGGATTGACGCCGCCGGGCTCCATAATGGGGCCGTGCACCAGATAGGCGATGAGCTGTAAGCAGATGTAGTTGAGCATCAGGGTGACGATCAGCTCGTTGGAGCCGTAGTAGGCCTTCATAAAGCCTGCGAAGCCGCCCCAGATGGCGCCGAAGAGGGCGCCCACCAGCATACCCACGGGGATGGCCCAGGCCCCAAGGCTGGAGCCGAAGGAAGAGGTGGCAAAGAGGATCGCGCCCAGACAGCCGATATAAATCTGGCCTTCGCCGCCCAGGTTGTTGCAGCCGCCGGTGGCGGCAAAGGCAACGCCCACGCCAACAATAATCAGGGGAATGGATTTGGTAATCACTTCGCCGATGCCCAGCTTTGTGGTATAGGGACGAATGATCAGGTAGAAATACGCTTCCTTGGGATCGGTGTCAACCAGAGAAACAAAGATTGCGCCGATGAGCAGAGCCGCAAGGATGGACAGGAGGATCAGTCCAAAGGTACGCAGGCCGCCGAACAGTTCCGATTTGTCCAGACGGGAACGGATTTTACTTTGATTCATTTGCTCACCCCCATCATCATTCTGCCGATCTCGTAGGCGTCGAAGTCCTTCGGGAAGACCTCGCCTACAATCTGTCCCTTGTGCAGGACAAGAATCCGGTCGGAAATGGAGAACAGCTCTTCCATTTCGCCGGAGAACAGCATCACGCCGATGCCCTCGTCCCGGCACTTCTGAATGGTCTCACGGATAAACCATGTGGCCTTGATATCCAGACCACGGGTGGGATAGGAACAGACCAGAATCTTCGGGTTCTTATCCAGCTCCCGGGCCAGAATAAACTTCTGCATATTGCCGCCGGACAGGTTGCCGATGCGCTGACCGATGCCCGTGGTTCGGACGTCGTAATCCTCGATGGCCTGCCGGGATTCCTGCTTGATCTTCCGGTAGTTCAGCAGACCCCATTTCTTCGGCGGGTTCATTTTCCGGAGAATCCAGTTCTGATACAGGGGATCGTCCTTGACGGTGCCCACCGTGATCCGGTCTGCCGGGACGCAGGACACGCCCTTTTCAATAAAGGGAACCGCGCTGGAGGTGTCCATATCCTCCCCGTCGATGTACAGGTTTCCGCCGGATTTCTGGCGCAGGCCGGTGATGACCTCTGCCAGCTCCGCCTGACCGTTGCCCTCCAGCGCCGCAATGCCGATGACCTCTCCGGCCTTCAGCTCAAAGCTCACGCCGTTGAGCATATTTGCGCCACGGTCGTCCCTGGCCTGCAAATTCTCCGCCCGCAGCAGGGGAATTCTCTTCTCCTCCGGGATTTCTTTCTTTGCGAAGGCCGGCGCGTCCACGTTTTCACCGATCATCATCTGGATGATCTTCTGCTTGTCCGCATCCTTCGTCATCATCTGACCGCAGACCTTGCCGAGACTCAAAACGGTAATCCGCTGGCTGATTCGCAGAACCTCCTCCAGCTTGTGGCTGATGAAGATCACGCTCTTGCCATGGGCAATCAGCTTCTCGATGGTATCAAAGAGGGCGTCAACCTCCTGAGGCGTGGAGAAGGAGGTCGGCTCGTCCAGCACCAGAACATCCGCGCCGATGTAGAGCAGCTTCAGAATCTCCACACGCTGCTGGGTGGAGATGGACAGCTTTTCGATGGGCGTGTGGACATCCACATCCATGCCGTATTCCCTGGCCAGCTTGTCCAGCTCCGCTTCGATTTCCTTGTCCTTTTTCAGCTTCCACCAGGGGTCCTTGCCCATAAGGAAGACGTTTTCCGCAGCAGAGTAGATGTCAACCAGCATATAATGCTGATGCACCATGCCAATACCGTTGCGAATGGCGTCCTGCGGGGAGCGAATGGTAAGCGGCTGTCCGTTCTTGAACAGCTGACCCTCATCCGGCTTGTAAATGCCGTAGAGAATATTCATCAGCGTGGTCTTACCGGCACCGTTTTCGCCAAGCAGGGCGTGAACCTCGCCGGGGTAGATCTTCAGATCAATGTGGTCGTTGGCGGTAAAATTGCCAAATCGTTTGGTGATGCCCCGAAATTCAATTGCGGGGGTTACTTCAGGCATGAATATTCCTCCTTTTCCCTGTATTTTCTCAGTCCGCCTTGGCGGCTGCTTCCACTGCGTTCACGATGGGAACATAGCCGGTGCAGCGGCACAGGTTTCCGGACATTGCCAGACGGATTTCATCTCTTGTGGGATTGGGGTTATGCAGCAGGAGGCAGTAGGCGCTCATCAGCATTCCCGGCGTGCAGAAGCCGCACTGGACTGCTCCGTGATTCACAAAGCATTCCTGCAGCCGCCGTCCGATTTTCAGCTCAGACAGCCCCTCCACCGTTAAAATATCGCTTCCCTCCACCTGTCCCACCAGGGTCAGGCAGGAGGCACAGGCCTCGCCGTTGATGGCTACGGTGCAGGCGCCGCACTCTCCCACGGCGCAGCCCTCCTTCGTCCCGGTCAGGCGAAGCTCCTCACGGATGACATCCACCAGCCGTGCGGCAGGATCGCAGAAGACGCTGGTGGGTTTTCCGTTGATGGTAAATTGAATTACCCGTTTTTCAGCCATCTTCCTTCACCTCATAGATCTGACATAACAGCCGCTGGATCAGCTTCTCGCTCACCGGCTGCTTATACATGGTAGAGGCTCGAACGCCGGCAATTTCCGGCAGCTTTGCGGCCTCCGCTTTTGCGATACTGCGGAACAGCTCCACAGAGGGCTGTTTCCCTTCCCCCATGGCGTTGATTTCGGGGAACATTCTGGGGCTGGGGAAGGCAGAACCGATGGCAATCCGCAGGTCCGCGATCCGTCCCTCCTCCAGCCTGCCCGCCGCACAAACGGTCAGTCTGGAAATGGCGAGGGCTTCCCGGCGGCCCAGCTTGTAATAGGTCTGGCGGTAATTGCTTCCCAGCTTCTCCACCACAACCTCCCGGATCAGCTCGCCCTCTTTCAAGGCATTGCGGTAGGGGCCGGTAATGAACTGATCCACGGGAAGCTCCCGGCGTCCCTCCGACCCCTCCACCACGATCACGGCCTTCAGCAGCACCAGAGGCGCCAGGGTATCCGCCGCCGGGGAGGCATTGCCCAGATTTCCGCCGATGGTGCCCCGGTTCCGAATCTGGGGAGAGCCTACAGACCCGCTCCCCTCCGCCAGCACGGGGGCATACCGCCGCACCGGCTCGGAAGCCGCGATCTCTCTATGGGTGGTCATAGCGCCGATGCGGAGAACGGTTTCCTCCTCCACAATGTAGCGAAGCTCCCGCACCGACGTCAGATCAATGGCTGCTTTTCCTCTGTAGCACTGACTTTCCCGGTTTTTGACCACCACGTCCGTGCCCCCCGCCAGATAAACGCCCTGATGCTCACGGTGGAGCCGGATGGCCTCCTCTACGGTTGCCGGTCTGAAAAAATTACTGAAATTCATCCTTCAGTCCCTCCTTGCCACAGAAAAATACGGATTCCAGATCAAAGGGCAGATCATGGAGTCTGCCAATGCCCCGCAGTGCATGGTTGACTGCACAGGCAACTGCTGCGGCTCCCGGCTCCGTCGCCGGTTCTCCCAGAGATTTGGCTCCGTAAGGCCCTCTGGGATCGGGATTGTCCACCATAATGGCTTCGTTTTCCCCCACATCCATAAAGCTGGGGATGATATAGTTGTCAAAATTCAGATTTTTGTAGATGCCCTTCCGGGTGCCGATGTCCTCGGTCAGACCCATGCCCGCACCCATGACCATTCCGCCGTAGACCTGTCCGCAGGCCAGGGTTTCATTGATCACCCGTCCGGCGTCGTGGGAACCGGCCATCTTGATCACCTTGACCTTGCCCGTGGCCAGATCCACCTCTACCTCGGCGGCGTGGCAGGAATAGGTATAGGACACAAAGGCTTCTCCGCAGCACTTTTCGTGATCCCACTCCAGAGGGAAGTTCACGAAGGTGCCGTTGGCACAGGGGGTATCACCCACACCGTAGCAAACCGCCACGGCTTCCGGGAAGGACAACTCCTGTTCCCCGGCCTTTACCCGGTCACCGAAGAAGGAAATCTCCTCCGGCTTCACGCCGTATTTTTCGGCAACAGGCTTTGCGATGATCTTTTTGATCTTTTCGGCGGCGTCAATGATGGCATGACCGCCGGTGAAGGTGCCCCGGGAGGCAATGGCTGCGCCGGAGGAAGGCGCGCGGCTGGAATCGGCGATGTTCATGGTGATTCGTTCCAGGTCGCAGCCCAGCGCCTCCGCGGCAATCTGCGCCAGGGCGGTACGCAGTCCCTGTCCCTGCTCCGTATAGCCGCAGGAGACCAGGACGCTGCCGTCCTCCTCCACTTCTATGTAAACACGGGAGACGTCCAGACCCTCAGAGCCGATGCTCACACCCCGGAGGCTGCAGGCAATTCCCACGCCCCGACGGATCAGACCCTTGTTTTCCCGATTATACTTCTCATATTTTTCATCGTAGCCAATGGCGTTGGCTGCGTTATTCAAAACCTCCAGCACCGTAACCTTGTGCTTGTCCAGCAACTGACCGGTACCGGAAACATCCCCGGTTCGCAGGGCGTTCTTCCGGCGGAAGTCCAGAGGGGACATCCCCAGCTTCTCTGCCAGCTCATCCATGGCATTTTCCATGGCGAAAATGGATTGCGGTGTGCCGAAGCCCCGCATGGAGCCGGTGTGGACGTTGTTGGTGGTAATGGCCCGGGCGTTGTAAAGCACATTGGGATTCCGGTAAGGTCCCGGCCCCAGATGGGAGGATTTTCCGATGACGCCGCAGGCCCAGTTTGCATAGGAACCGCTGTCCGCCACCGCCTCGGTATGAAGCGCCTGCAACGTGCCGTCCCGGTTGGCGCCGATGCGGATATGAAACTGAAAAGGATGCCGTTTATAGGACTCCCGGACGGATTCCTCCCGGGTCAGCACGTATTTTACCGGCCGCCCGGTTCTCAGGGCGATCAGTCCCGCCCGAATTGCCAGCGGCTCTACGCTTTCCAGCTTGCCGCCGAAGGTGCCGCCCAAGGTGCTCTGCACCACGTCCACCTTCGCCATAGGCAGGTTCAGGGAGCGGCAGACGGAAAGGCGCACCATATAGGGATTCTGAAGAGACCCGTAGACGGTCAATTTCTTGCTTTCAAAGTTCGGGATGACCACGATCGCTTCCGGTTCAATATACGCATGCTCCACAAACTGGGTGGAGTAATGGGTGTCTACCACCACATCGCATTCCGCAAGGGCCTTTTCCGCATCACCCTTGCAGGTGCGGCTGGTGGCGACCACATTTCCGGGATAATCATTGGTAATAATGGTTTCATTATTTTCGGCTTCCTCGGGAGAATACAGGCCGGGAAGCGGGTCGTAGGTGACACGAACCAGCTTTGCGGCCTCCTCGGCGATTTCCTTGGTCTCCGCCGCCACACAGGCCACCACATCCCCCCAGAACCGGGTCTTGTCATCCGCCAGAATGTACTGATCCAGCATGACCTCTCCGATCACCTTCAGGCCGGGAATGTCCCTGGCGGTAATCACCGCCGCAACTCCCTCCACAGCTTCTGCCGCAGAGGTGTCAATGGAGACAATCCTTGCGTGAGGGTTCTCGGCGTACACGCCCTTGGCGTACAGCATTCCCTCAAACCGAAGGTCGGCACCGTATTTCGCTTTCCCGGTGACCTTTTCATATACATCCAGTCGGTTGACGGGCTTATGAATGGAATGATACATGGCTCTGTTCTCCTTTTTCATCCGATCCTGAATGTCCCTCTGTGAAAAAGAGGAGCGACATTGGGAACACCGCTGGAGTGTGGCGATGTCCCCAATGTCTGAGGAACATGGAGTGAAGTCAATGAAAAAACTTGCAATTATTTCAGTGAGATACAGGACTTGGGGCAAACGCTGAGGCAAAGGCCGCAGCCCCGGCACACAGAGGCGTCTACCCTGGGGACGGAGCCCTTCACATGGGTCAGCGCTCCAAAGCCCGCATCCTGACAGGCGGTAGCGCAGCTTCCGCACTTCAGGCAGTTGGCCTGATCAATGGTGCAAAGCTGGCGGTTGTTCCGATCCAGCTCAGAGTGATCCACCAGATACTTCAGGGAGCTGCCCGCCATCTCATCCAGAGAGCTGTAGCCCTTCTCCTCCAGATAGCCCAGCAGACCCTTCCGCATATCGGAGACCATCTTAAAGCCATACTTGGAAATGGCCGTGCAAACCTGAACGTTCCTTGCGCCCAGGAGGATAAATTCCGCTGCGTCCCGCCAGTTGCTGATGCCGCCGACGCCCGCCACGGGAATCTCCAGCTCCTTGGTGATCTTGGAGACGCAGCCAAGGGCAATGGGCTTGATTCCGGGGCCGGACAAGCCGCCCCAGGTGGAGTAGCCGCCGATGTTTAGCTTGGGATAGCCGGTTTCCAGATCAATACCGATAAATCCACGGACAGTATCAATGGCGCACAGGGCGTCCGCCCCGCCTTTGACCGCTCCCTTGGCAATGTCCACAATGTCCGTAACATTGGGGGTCATCTTGACAATGATGGGTGTCCCCTTCTTCGTTGCGTTCTTAATGACCCGGGTCGTCTTCTCCATCAGGTCACGGTCGGCTGCGGGAATGGCATTGCTGGCGTGGTCCGCATCCCCCGCGATGCTGTGCTCGCCCTGAGGGCAGGACATACTGCATTCGATCATATCCGCACCGGCTTCCTCCAGCCGGTTTACCAGCTCCAGCCACTCGTCGTCTCCGGAAGCCATAATGCTGCCGATGAAGCGGCGGTCGGGGAAGAGCTGCTTGAAATAGGCGATTTCTTCCTGAATCTCCTCGATGGTTCTCTCGGAGATCAGATCGATATTGTAGAACAGAGACTGGGTCTTGCCTGCGAAGGGCAGACCGGCCATATTCGGCTCCGCCAGTTGGGGGCAATGCTTGGGTAGGGCCGTGGTCTTGAAGACGATGCCGCCCCACCCGGCCTCCAAAGCCCGGCGAACCTTCTCACGACTGTCAGAGGAAGGAGAAGCTGCAACAGTGAAGGGGTTTTCAAATGTTACACCGGCAAAATCAATGTTTAAATTTTTCATTGGTCTATGTACCTTTCTCTGATCCCAGTCAGATCAGTCTGATTCTTTACCGCATTGTTGCGGTCGTTATCCTCAAGTCCGATATGCGATATATCACTCTCTTTATAGCCTAAGTATATTCCCCTTTTTTCAGATTGTCAATACACAGGATGCCCAAATTTTCGACAATATTTTGTGCAATCTGCCTGAATTCAACCGTAAGATTTCGTTTTTATGGGCACAATATCAGACATCAGTAGAACGTGATATATCAGTTGAGTGATATATCACTCAACTGTTGTCTCTCCCCTGCACGGGAATCCAGACTCCAAATTTCGATCATACGCAAAAAGAGACCACCCGCAAGGGGGTGGTCTCAGACTGTTGAAAAAGTCCAGCTTATGCGGGGCTTTTTCCATATATTTTTGCCTCAATATGCTCAAAACCACAGTTTTGCATAACGCAAAACTGTGGTTTGTCGACAGTCTGAGGCCCGTGCCAAAGCACGGGCCTCTTGTTATGCAAATATTATACGAGCTTCCAAATGGTAATCACACGGCTGTATTCGCTGGTGGAGTTGGAAAGCGCATATGCTCGGAACTGGGGAATGCCGCCGGAAGGCAGACGGAAGAACAGTGCGCGTTGGGTGCTGGCAGATTCCGTAGCCAACAGGAACAGCTCGGAGGCGCCTTCGCCACACGTGAAGCGGAAGCTTGTGCCTTCCGCACCAATGCCCAGTTTAGTACTGCTTCTCCAGACAATTGCGCCCTTGTCGGTGCACAGGGTATTGCCCTCGCCGATGGTCCAAACAGCACTGGCCTCGCCCAACTCCAGCTTGCCATCCGTAACGGAAACCGTTGACGCAACCAGAGCGTCGCCGGAGGTCTCATCGGTCAGAGCATAGAGAATCCCGTTATGCTCCACGACAACCGCGATGGTATCGCCGACTTCCACGGACTCTGCAATGACCCATTCGCCCTCGGCGGGTTC
>JAEDOJ010000169.1 GCA_016302015.1 Oscillospiraceae bacterium
GTAGTAGATCGTATCGCCGTCATAGATCTTCTGCAGAAGCTGGGGCGCCTCAAAGGAAGCGACCTCAGACCCGTTGGCATTGAAAACGTGGTAGACATCGTTGTCGAAGCTCCAGGTGTAGGGTGCGTCCTCGGTATAGACATCGGAGGAAGTGCCAAGGCCGTCGCTCCACAGATAGTACACCGAACCGTTGGTATTCAGCGTCTTCTCCAGGGTGGGCATATCACGGTAGGCATACCGGGCGACCACAATGTCCACGATCTTGTTCCTGACCACCAGCTCCAGGCTGCTGGTATCCTTTTCCCACGTCATGTTGGAAGAGGAAGAATAGGTGGGCTCGGTGGTGGCAACGCCGTCATCCCACAGGTAATAGGTCTCGCCGTCGGAAGTAAACTGGAAGCCCAGCTCCGCACCGGCCTCCGTGGCTTCGGTGGCGATGGACTCCTCCGTCTCCTCCTCGTCCCCCTTTAGAAGGTCGCAGCCGGCGAGCATGGTCAGCACGGAAATCAGCGCCAGCGCCAGACAGAAAATACGCTTTCCTTGTTTCATCTCAATCTCCCCTTTTTTGCTATATCGGTTTTTGTAGAGTTTCTACAAAGAAATTATATAGCATCTTGTTCGGGAAGTCAAGTTATCCCACAATATTTTGTGGTCAAGGCGGCTTTTCCTCCCTGCCCGGCAAAAACAATTGACAAGCCGGCGGGACATTCCTTATAATATAAGTATCAAATCCTATCGGCCGCTACAGTGCCGGGAAAGGCGGAAAAAATGAAAAAACAAACGATTGCCCTTCTTCTGCTTCTCAGTATGCTGTGGGGACTGCTGCCCCTCGGCGCCTTTGCGGCGGATTCTCCCTTTGCGGATGTGCCTCCCGGCCGGTATTATTATGACGCCGTCCTCTGGGCGGTGGGGCAGGAGATCACCAACGGCACGGACCCCGGACTTTTCTCTCCCGACGACCAGTGCACCCGCGCTCAGGTGGTCACCTTCCTCTGGCGGGCGCTGGGCAAGCCTACCGTCTCCGTCCCCTGCCCCTTTCAGGATGTGACGGCTGAGAAATATTACTATAACGCCGTCCTCTGGGCAGTACAGGCCGGCGTCACCACCGGCACCAGCGCCTCCACCTTCAGCCCGGAGGACGTGGTCACCCGGGCTCAGTTCGTCACCTTCCTCTGGCGGGCGCTGGGGAAGCCTGCCGCCTCCGGCGGCGTCGGATTTTCCGACGTGGAGTCGAGCCGGTACTATTATGACGCCGTCCTCTGGGCTGCTGAAGCCGGCGTTACCACCGGCACCGGCGGCGGCCGCTTCTCTCCCGAAGAGAGCTGCCTGCGGGGGCAGACCGTTACCTTCCTCTACCGTGCTCTGGGCAATTACAACCCCGGCGGCGAGGAGCCTGCGGTACCGGTGGAGTCCATCACCGTTTCGGAGACGGTTTCCCGCACGGTGGAGCTGACCTATGGGTGGGGCGTTCCCTGCTGGCACTTTGAAGTCAACCTCAAAAACGAGTCCGACAAGCCCGTCACCGTGACGAAGATCACCATACAGGATCTGTGCGCCGGAAAGGATGTGTATGACCCATATGAGGTGAACATGGACGATCTGAGGGATATGTTTGACCTGACCGCCGAGCCGGGGGAGACGATCCGATGGGAGGACAACCATCCGGTGGTCTACTACTTCAACGGACGCCGCTACACCATGGAAATGGAGGACACGGCGGGCAACACCTTTGTCCGCGCCTACATTCTGACCTTCAGTCTGGAGGGCTATCACAACCCGAAAGCGGAAAACGCAACGGCCCTGGGGACGTCTGCCCCGGAGGAAACCGTCCTGCGCAGCCCGGGCGACCGCTGGGACTATGAACTGTGGTTCCGCAACGACACCGGCAAGACCCTTCATCTGGTGCGGATGGTGACGCAGAACATGGCGGAGAACAAACCCGCCGGTGCGCCCTTTATCCACAACATCGAGTCCCTGCGCAATTCCTACATTCCCCAATATCTGGAGCCGGGGCAGGTGGGCAGCTTTGCCGACGGTCATCCCTATGTGGATTATATGGATTCCCGAACCTGTACCATCGTCTACGCCGATGACGACGGCAATGAATATGCCGCCGACTTCCGCCTCCTGCTGAGCTCTGCCCAGTATCATCCTGAGCTGGAGAAGACCTATCCCGACTTCTCCGGCGACAACGGGAAGGATAACGACACCATGCGCCATGACGCCGCGTTCAGCGTGAAGGTGGCGGACGGCGTTTACTGGGTGCCCGCCAACGCGCTGGGCAGCAGCAGCTATACCAACGCCCAGATCCAGGCGCTCCTGACGGACACCCCGGAGGAAAAACAGGCCAAGATCGACACGCTGTACGAGGCGCTGCAGCTATACCGAATCGGCGGCTTCTACGCCAGCGACGACAACGTTCGGATCATGGAAAACGGCTATTTCTGGGAGCACCACAAGCCCGGCTATGACGCCGTACGCACCAACCACGGCTGCTGCGCAACCAGCACCGACTGGCTGAACTATATTTTGAAGGATGACTATGACGAGCTGGGCTTTATCAGCACCTCCGGTCTCTCCGGCGGTCATGTCTTCAACTATATCAAGCAGGACGGCTGGTATTACTTTGTGGATCTGACCGGATGGCGGGCGGAGGACGGTAATTACAATGCCGTGGAGAGCGGTGACCTGTCGGACTATGCCCACAGTAGCACCGCCTACGGCAACATCCACCGGGCTGCCAGCCTGGACGCCTTTGTGAACTATTACCTTGACGCCTCCGGGGACCGGCCCGGCATTATCTACACCTACCGGGCTGCCGATGTGGTTGCGCTGACCGAGGTCTGGACTGCCGGCGGCGGACTCCAGATCGTCTATCCTGACAACGCAGGGATCACGGTGCTCTATGACGATCCCACCGATACATTGACCTACACCTTTGCCGCCGCACCCACCAAAACCAAGGACTGGTCCCGGGATGAGGACTTCGCCTTTGCCGAAATGCGGTTCCACTGAGTTTTTATGAAAGGAGAGCGAGCCATGAAAAACCTCCATAGACGAGTCCTTGCCCTGCTTTGCGTTCTCGTTCTGGTGTGTATGCTGCTGTCCCCGGTGCACCGCTGCGCCGGAGAGGATTGTATGGTCTGCGCTCTGCTCTCCACACCAGTCTTACAGAAGGTAAAACTCACGGATTAAACAGATATTCTTCTCAAAAAACAAAGAAAGCTCTGAAAAAATCGGCTGCGGCGCTCTTGCAGATTGATTCAGAGGCTTCCCTAAAATTGAATCGTTCTCACACCACGACTTTCCTTCGAAGTTGTAAACGAATTTGAGAAGGCACTGCCAATGCTGTGCCGAAGTGCTCCATTCCCCCGGGGAGGTCAAGACCCTCGGGGGAATTTCCTCCACCTTGACAAATATCTCCAAAACAGATATACTATATCAATATAATGGAATACTATGCGAAACGATACAAAACCTGTGAGGAAAGCTATGGCGAAAAAACAAGCATACGGAAATGAAAGCATTACAACCCTGAAGGGGGCGGAGCGGGTTCGGAAGCGTCCCTCGGTGATTTTCGGGTCGGACGATCTCACCGGCTGTGAGCATGCGGTGTTTGAAATCCTGTCCAACGCCATCGACGAGGCCCGGGAGGGCCACGGCGACCTGATCATTGTGAACCGGTATGAGGATCAGAGCATCGAGGTGGAGGACT
>JAEDOJ010000170.1 GCA_016302015.1 Oscillospiraceae bacterium
ACCTGTGCCAGCAGAGGGGAGGAGAGAAGGTCGATGGTATCGGTATAGGAGCGGCTGCTCAGCAGCATTTCCATGCCGGTGGAGCGGTCTTCAACGGCGGAAGCCAGAATCTCCCGGGGGTCGGACCCGGAGACCAGCAGATCGCCGAAGGCGTTGTTCTTGCCCAGCTTTACGTTGAATATATTGGCCTGCACCGGACGGCGCAGGTCCAGGTCGATAAACAGCACGGAGCCGTTATTTGCGGCCAGGGTCTGTGCGGTGTTGGCCGCAACGGTGGATTTTCCTTCGCTCTCGGTCACGCTGGTGAACAGAAAGACCTGTTTTCCCTTGCTCTGCTCATGCTCCAGCCGGGAGGCGATGTTGTGGACAGACTCAACAAAGGCGAAGCTGACAGCAACGGAGGAGACATGCAGGTCTTTCCGCTTGTGCCGGCGGAAAAGAGACTTGCCGGCGCCCCTTGCCGATTCGTGGGGGATGGTGCCGATGATCCGCCCGTCCAGACGGCTTTTGGCGGCGGTCATATTCTGAATGGCGCCCCGCGAAACATCCAGATAAACGATGGCGCAGGCCATGGCCGCAGCCAGAATCAGCCCCGCCTTTTTGCCCAGGTCCCTCACATTATATACCTGGTTGACGGAGATGGACACATTGGGGGTGTTAAGCTGATTGAGCACCACAGAGGAGGAGACATATTCCGACAGCTCCTGGTAGTTGCGCATGATGGACTGCATGATGAGCAGGGCGTCCTTGGGGGAGTTGGAGCTGACTGTCAGGCTGATCAGGTTGGTGTCGCCCAGCTGGGAGGCATTGATGGTGCCGCTGACGCTGCTGCCCAGATCCTTCAGGATCAGATCATCCATAAAGCGGCCCTGGAGCAGCTGGGAGTAGATATTGACCACCTCAGAGGCGGCGGAACTGTTGCTGTAATAGCTGCCGTTGGAATTGGAGGTGACGGAGAAGGTGGCGCTGCAGCTGTAGGAGCGGGAGACCAGATTGCCCAGCACGATGGATACGCACATATAACCGATCAGAAAGGCCAGCACCAGCAGCCAGAGCTTGCGCAGAAGGAGCTTGATGAGGCACAGAGGCTCGACCTCGGACCATTTGAAAAAATCCGTGTTTTTGTTCATGGCTTCCTCCTCACCTCACAACAACGGTGAGAATCACCGTGCAGGTCTGGAAAGAATAAGACACATAATAAGTTCCCGGAACGGAAGTGTCGACCTGACCTTCCACGCTGACATGGGACTGGTCGTAAACCGTGCCTGCGCTGTCTTTAACGGAGGAGACGTAGTTTCCGGAATTGAAGCTTGCTCCCTGGTCCAGATAGATCAGATATTCTTTCAGCTCAATAAGCTGTTTTTTTGCCGTGGAGATGATCACCGGCAGCGTCACTGATTCAATATCGCCCTGGCTGTTGGTAACCTGGGCAGTGAGAAAATAGTTTCCCGCGGCGTAAATGTTGACGTTCTGGGCGACAATGTTGATGTTGCTGGAAATATCCGCCCCGGCTGAGTCCGTGGCGGTGAGCCTGTCCAGAACCATCACCGGGCCGTCCTCGGGGTAAATCAGAGGCTGGCTCAGGGAAAAGCGGGGCTTTTCATAGTCCGTGTAGCGGATGGTACGCTGGCAGGTTGCCATGTTGTTGGAGGAGTCAAAGACGATATAGGACACCCGGGCAATGTTGCCGCTTAACAGATTGGTCACGCCCTTGATCATGATGGAAGAGGTCAGATCGCCGTCCCGATTGTCTTTGGCGGTAACGCCCTGGAGCAGCACACTCTCCGGGTCGGAGACGGAAATCTCGATGGTGTCCGTATCGCAGGTGATCTGGGGCGGGGTAGAATCCACCGCCGCGCGGCTGTATGCGTTGATCCCAAGATAGGCCGCGAGGACGACGATAAAAAGGATCACGGTAACACGTTGAAGAATTTTCATAACAGAACCTCTCGGGGTGAATTGATCGGCGGGAAGGCCTCCCGCCTGCCTCCCCTTGTCGTGGGAGGCGCCGCCATGGGCGGCGGAGGGGAAGTCAAAATAATAGTGAAGAGTGAAGAGTGAAGAGTGAAGAGTGAAGAGTGAAGAGTGAATAGGTGTCCGTAATATTTACTTCTTCAATCTTCACTGCCCGCTGTCATCCTGAGCGCAAGCGAAGGATCCCGTATGGTAACGCATGGCGTTCTCTTCACGGGATTCTTCACCGCTTCGCGGTTCAGAATGACAGGTATTTTGGGTCGACTGTGTAAACTTTTGCTCAGTTTGCCCGGATAACGGGCTGATTCCGGCAGATTCGCTCCGGATTCAGCTCCAGCAGAAGCCGGGCATATTCGAAGCCGTAGTTGTCTTCCAGATACTGCTGCAGACCTTGAACACCGGGGGTGCGCACAAGGGTGTCATGGGCGTCGGTGGCTACAACATGGGCCAGACCCCGGGATAAAATCTCCGCAGCGGCCTTTTCCGCGCCCCGGCCCAGGCGGCCCAGGATGCTGCCCTTGTTCAGCTGGATGATATAGCCCTTGGCAAACCACTGGGCGATGAGCCCGGGGGCGTGCTGGATTGCTTCATAGCGCTCCGGATGGGCCACAACGGGGCGTATGCCCTCAGCGGCAATGGCGTCGAGCATATCGTCCATATATTCAATGCGTTCGTCAAAGAAAAATTCCACCAGCAGATAATCGGAGCGGGCCAGCGTTACAAGCTGCCTTTTTTGCAGCAGCTCCACCGTGTCCGGCATGCACATGACTTCCGCACCGGGCAGGATCTCCAGCGGGATGCCCGCCTCCTGAATCCGCCGGATCAGCTCAACAAAGCGCAGCGCCAAAGGAGCGTCGCGGAAATTTTTCTCTTTCGCCCGGGGCAGGTTGCTGTGTGGAGTGGCGATGATCGTGGTCACGCCGCTGTCCGCCGCCATGCGTGCCATGAGCATTGCGGTCTCCATGGAGTCCGCGCCGTCATCGGAATTGGGCAGTATGTGGCAGTGAGTATCAATCATGAGAACACCTACCAATGCGAAAAAAGATTACATAATACAATAAAAAATAATAGCATAAACAGGCAGTCTTTGCAAGGGAAGAAATTAGAAAAATAAGGAACTGGCCGGAGACGGCGCGGCGGCATGGGGAGGCCCATGACAGGGGGCAGAGCTGAGCTGCCGGAAAGAGGAAAATCCGGGCATTCCGGCTCTGGCTGACGAGACTTTTTCCATAAAATGAGAAATACAGCAGAATGAACAAAAAGCAGCGAAAAAAATTTAACATATTTACAACATTATATTATGGAAACCAATTGACAAGTGCTTTTTCTGTGCTATAATCATTATTGAATCAAAACGCCTGTACTATCTTTTTTTATGGGGTGACATATAGTTTTTTTATGTTGCTCTTCTATCAGGCAGCAAGTGCTTTCCTTTTCGGGAGAGGGAAGCATCAAGAAATAATAGGGGGAAGAACAAAATGAAAAAGGCTTTTGAAATGCCGAAAATTGTTGTTGAGCAGTTCGTACCCAACGAGTATGTAGCTGCCTGCGGCGACGAGAATAAGGTGTATAAGTTTAAATGTGACGCTGGTGGCGGTGCGTATGGATCTGTTTATAGAGAATCCAACGGGAAGGACGGATACCAGCTTGGCGATGAGCTTATGACTTGGGGTGGATACCATGCATGTGGCAAAGAACATGAAGCCCCAAC
>JAEDOJ010000171.1 GCA_016302015.1 Oscillospiraceae bacterium
CGGATAGGCGTCATCTACCTCCACGCCGTCCTGCGTGGTGCGCAGCAGCAGATACCCGTTGGCCAGCGTCCGCGCGTCACGGGCGAAGCGGCTGATGGGGGATTCTTCACTGACGCTGAGCTTATGACCGGTCAGATTCACGGGGTACAGCTCAATCTCACCCTTGGAATTGACCTTCTCATACTGGAAGCGCAGATAGGTCATATCCGATGTAGCACTGCCGCGGTTTCCTACATGGATGTCGGTGGCTAGTGTTACAGTGTCTTCGTCAGCGCCTACCATGGTGATGTCGAAGTCCTCATAGCCAAGCTCCACATGTTCCGCCACGGTGATGCAGGCAGCAGTATCCTCTGCCCCCTCCGCAGTTTTTGTGGTCTGCGTGAAGGCATTTCCTTCATCAATGTAAGACAAATCTTCGCTGACGGTGAAATAGATCTTGTCGCCGATCTTCAATCCGCCAGGCATTGTAATCAATGCAGATTCGGTGTTGACCTTCTGTCCTGCACGAATATTTTCGGTGATCTGCCACTCAGCAACCTTTTCCTCACCTGCGTACATGGTAATGGTGGCTGGATTATTTTCGCTGGCCCGGATAGCCACATCGCCGCTGTTGACAAAGGAAACGCTGGCATTCATGGTAGAACCGGGAGTCAGGTCGTAGTTGCTCAGGTACAGGGATGCGGAGCCGATATCCTGATTGCCCATGCCGAAACTCAGAGCATACACGCCGTTCTTCGTTTCATATGCGCCGTATGTCTGCTTAGCCTGGAAGATGTAAACAGGCTCTCCATCCTCATCTTTCACCGGTGCCAGACCGGTCAGAGTTCCCTCGCTGTCATAAGTAGCCTGCTGCTGCTGTGTGGCTTCCAGAGCCATCAGCGTACCTTCCGCGACGATCAGCAGTTTATCCTCTCCCGCAAGGCCGACACGCAGGCGGTTGAAGGTAAAGCTGGAAGGTTCGTCATCGGAATCCAATTTGCCGTCTTCGTTGGTGTCATACCAAACAGCGGCTGTCTCTTTGGCATCCCAGCCGTTGGCTTCGGCTTCCTCAATGGTATCCAAATCGCGCATTGCAAGCCGTGTACCAAGACCCCAGGTCTGGCTCTGCGGGTCATACTTGGTCAGATAAAGCGCATTGCCGGGAGCACCGTTTTCGCCTCTGGTATAGACGGCAGTGATATTGCCGTTTCCGTCCGCACCGAAGGTAACATTGGCGGCAACAGGCATATTTGCCTCATCGGAGTAGATATATTCTTCATCGTTCAACTTTTCGATGGTCTCGCGGGTGAAGAACGGGATGATGCTGCCTTTTCTTGACGCACTGGTAATACTTTCCAGACTCCCGTTCGGAACCACATAGGTGTTGCCGTTCATCTCAAAGATGAGGAAGGTCTCTGCGGCGGAACGGAGACTGTAGGACTGCATCTGGATCTGTTCGTTAAAGTTTTCTTCTTCGCCGACCAGACTGCCCAGCTTACCGGTCAGGAACTGGAGATTGGCGAGGTAGGGATCGCGGTATTCTTCGGAGAGGCTGGCGCTTGTATAAACACCGTCGACACTGTTGTCCTTGGCATTGTCCACCAGCTTCCGCAGGGCAACAGCACTGCCGGGAACTGCCTTACCGGCGTCATCCCCCTCCGTACCGATGGTCAGCTTCTGCAGGTAGAGCTTTTTGATGGTCTGATCGTCCGTATTATTGTTGATCAGCGCAGACTGCGTAGTGGTATAAGCGGCATAGTAGTCGCTGCCCACCTGCGCCAGGCTGGCATTTTCGATCTGCACGCCGCTTCTGATCCAATCCTGCGCTGTCACCTTGGAGACAGTGTAGCTGTCAGTGAAGTCCAGAACCGCAAAAGTAGGATAGAAGCTCTTGCCATAGACCTGTGCGCGCATCCTCTTCATAGACATCTGGTAGTCAGCGGTGGGATCATCCTCGCCGTAGTAGAGGCCGCTGGAAGTCTTGTCGTAATTCGTCTCGCCGAAGTAAGCCTTATAGCCATCCAGCAGATCGGTCAATTGCTTGTTGGTGTAATAGCACGCCTCGGCGTAGAAGATCATATCGCCCGCGCCGGAGGGCATATAGTACATACCGTGGTTCTTCGCGTTGTCAGAAACGGTCTTTACTGCGCCCTTGCCTGTTCCGTCCGTACCAACATCTACCGTAACGGTTTTGACCTCGGTATTTCTGCCTGCAGCCTCCATGGCGTCGATGGCGTCACCGGTAGACAATGCTTTCTCATAGGCGTCCATTGCCTCATTGGTGTAGCTGACCCATGCAACACGGATGTCGCCGTTATCATCTACCCAGGCGTCAAAGTCCAGGTCGCCGTTCGCGTCGTCGTCCAGCACCAGATACGGTGTTTCCGCATTACTGTCGGTGGGATGGACCAGACCGTAGACTGTATCAGAAGTAAGCTGACCGTTCTCGTCCGGGACCGCAGTCTCCTGTACCTTGGAGAGGGCCACCCGGCTCTGGTTGATGCTGTTCTGATCTTGATCCGTGACAGTATAGACGATGTAGTTGGAACCGCCCGCTGTCACCAGCTCATAGGTGCTGCCGGAGACCAGACCGCTGCCCAGGGTAAAAGCATCGCCGGTGCTGCCGTAGCCGGAATACTGGAAGGGAACGGTGTTGTCACTGGGGTAGAATGCAAAAGTCGTGATGCCGGAGTACATATTGTCCTCCGGGGTGAAGACCGCCTCATCTCGATACAGTTCTCCGGGCAGGATGATATTGACCTTCAGAATGTTGTCATCTCCGCCGTCCCGCAGGTCGTAGCTCTTGATCTGCTGGTTGGCGGCATACCACATGAAGTTCCATCCGTTCTTCTTGTTCGTATCTTCGTCGTACTTTACTTCGCGGTCATAGGTGATGGTGAACTGGACTGCATTGAATTCAAAGCTGAACAGGAACGCCACCACGCGGATTCCCACACCGGCCGCAAAGGAGAATTCGTTAAATACAAAGTTGTGGTCATCCGCATCTTCTCCATCATAGTCCTCTGAGTCATGGCCCAGAAAGGCGAAGGAACAGCCGACGCTGGCGTTGATGAACAGTTCAATCTTGAGAAGGTCGATACCGGCTCCCACCGCAAATTCCAGGGATAATTCAGGTGAAAAGCTGATTCCTGAGAAGTAGACGTCGTGGGTCTGACGGTCGATCTCCACAAGTCTGTCTACGATAGCGCATCCAGATTTGAGTGACTTGTAGTTATTATTAGCGTCATTGTAGTTGCGGGTCTTTCCATCATCCACAACCGTGAATTTCAGCGTGTAAGATTTTTTGTTGTCATTGCCATCCACCTTTTTTGCCAGTTTTATGGTGACTGCTTCATCACCTGCGGAGTGGATGGTGCCGGGGTGGAAGCCCTCGGGCTGGTCTTTACCTATTACTTCCACATAGAGCGTACCGCTGAAATAGATATCAATGGCTTTTTCATTTGTGGTATAAGTGAAGCTGTCTCCCGGATTGCCTACAATAAAGTCATTCTCCTCCGGCTCGTCCAGCTCGTCATAGCCCATGTGCTGCTGATTTTTATAATAGGACCAGTTGCCAACAAGACTTTTAGTAGTGCCGGTCAGATTGAGATTATCGCCCATTACCTTAACACGGCTGGCTTCCATACCGGTGGCAAGCTCAAATTCAAAG
>JAEDOJ010000172.1 GCA_016302015.1 Oscillospiraceae bacterium
AAAAGCCCTTTCATTCCATGGCCGCCAAAAAGGTTCCCGGTGCGGTGGAAGCGCTGAAGCTCCTTCGCAATGCGGAGAAGGTCTCCAGCCTGTGCAACGATGTGGTTGGGGATATCTGCGGCATTATTTCCGGCTCCGCTTCGGCGGTGATTGCGGTGCAGGCTCTGCAGAATTTACAGAGAGGTGCACTTGCGCAGCTGATCATGTCCGCTGTGGTGGCGGGCCTGACCATCGCCGGGAAGGCTCTGGGGAAAAACATTGCCATGAAAAACGCAACGAAGCTTGTACATATGGTTTCCAAACCGATTTATTATATAAAGTCACCCTTCCGGAGGAAACAGAAACGGAAGAAGAAGTGACGACTGATAGGTTGTGTAATTTTGAGTTTACTGAATCAGATAAATAACAGGGAGGATCTATGCCGTCTGGAACCGGGACAGTTGGAGTCTCTTTGCAGGGAAATACGGGAATTTCTGGTGGAGAATGTGTCAAAGACCGGCGGACATCTGGCCTCAAATCTGGGAATTGTGGAGCTGACGGTGGCCATTGAGCGGGTTTTTGATACCTCCAGGGATCGCCTGCTCTTTGACGTGGGGCATCAGTCCTATGTGCATAAAATTTTGACCGGGCGGAGAGACGCCTTTTCCACCCTCCGCACCTATGGAGGCATCGCGGGCTTCCCCAAGCCTTCGGAGAGCGAGACGGACGCCTTTGTGGCGGGTCACGCCTCCTCGGCGGTGTCCACTGCCCTGGGAATGGCACGGGCCAGAACCCTGATGCATCAGGATTACCATGTGATTGCCCTGATGGGCGACGGCGCCATGACCGGCGGCCTTGCCTATGAGGGAATGAATGACGCAGGGGAAAGCAATGAGCCAATGATTGTCATTCTGAATGATAATGGGATGTCCATCACGCCCAATGTGGGCGGAATTTCCAGACATTTGTCGGAAATTCGCACCAGAGCGGGATATTTCCGTATGAAAAAGGCCTACCGGAAGGTGATTCTCCACGTTCCCGGAGGCAAGGCGATCTACCGCTTCACCCACCGGGCGAAGGAATGGTGGAAGCGGAAGCTCCTGTCCTCCACGCTGTTTGAGGAGATGGGCTTTGAATACTACGGCCCTCTGGACGGCCATGATGTTGAGCGTCTGGAATACATGCTGAGGATTGCCAAGAGCTGTAAAAAACCGGTGCTGCTCCATGTCGTTACCCAAAAGGGGAAAGGCTATGCGCCGGCAGAGGAAAATCCTGACATTTTCCATGGCATCGGCTGTTTCGACCCGTCCAGCGGTAAGACCTCGGCCTGCAGTCAGAGGAAAACCTTTTCCGCCACCTTTGGCGACACGCTCTGTGCGCTTGCGGCGGAGAATCCCAGCGTCTGCGCCATTTCCGCGGCGATGATTGACGGAACCGGCCTGAAGGAATTTTCAAAGCAGTTCCCCACACGCTGCTTTGACGTTGGAATTGCGGAGGGACACGCCGTGTCTATGGCCGGCGGCCTTGCGAAGCAGGGGATGATCCCTGTGGTGGCGATTTATTCCACCTTCCTCCAGCGGGCTTACGATATGATTTTGCAGGACGTCTCCATGCAGAACCTCCATGTGGTCTTTGCTGTGGATCGTGCCGGTCTGGTGGGAGAGGACGGAGAGACCCATCACGGCGTATTTGATGTGGGATTTTTACGATCCGTCCCTCATATGCAGGTGCTCTGTCCGGCGAATCAGGCAGAGCTGGAGGAGATGCTTCGCCGTGCGGTTCTGGAAATGGACGGGCCTGTGGCCATTCGTTATCCCCGGGGCTGCGACGGTGTTTATCAGGAGATTCCCGCCGGCCCGGTGCTGAAACCCGGCAGTGATATTACCATGATCAGCTATGGCAAGCTGATCGATCAGGTTCTGGATGCGGCGCAAAGGCTGGAGACGGAAGGAATCCACGGGGAAGTGATCAAATTGCCCGCTGTGAAGCCTATTGATTTGAAAGTGATCGCCGCTTCCGTAAAGAAGACGGGACATCTGCTCATTGCGGAGGAGGTGGTCTGCATCGGCTGTGCGGGCAAGGAAATTGCCGCTATGCTGAGAATGCAGGGTATCATCGTGCCTACGGCGATGGTGAACATCGGGGATCAATATGTGACCCATGGGTCGGTGGCTCAGCTTTATGAGCAGTTGGGACTGGACGGAAAATCACTTGCCCGTCGGGCGAAGGAGGTGCTCAGCCGTGAAGCATAAGGATCGTTTGGATGTGATCCTGACGGAAAAGGGCCTGTGCGAAAGCAGAAGCAAGGCTCAGGCGCTGATTATGAGCGGTCAGGTCTTTGTAAACGGGCAGAAGTGCGACAAGGCCGGAACCCCTGTGGACGCCGGGGCGGACATCGAAATCAGGGGCAGCGCCTGTCCCTATGTCAGCCGTGGGGGCCTGAAGCTGGAAAAGGCCCTTCGGGACTTTGGGGTTGACCCTACCGGCTATGTTTGCAGCGATTCCGGGGCTTCCACCGGGGGCTTTACGGATTGCCTCCTGCAAAAGGGGGCGAAGAAGGTCTTTGCCATCGATGTGGGCTATGGACAGTTGGCATGGCGCATTCGGACGGATGAGCGTGTGGTCTGCATGGAGCGGACGAATATCCGCTATGTGACCCCGGAGGATCTGGGAGAGCCCCTGGATTTGTCCGTGGTGGACGTGTCCTTCATCTCTCTGAGTATTGTCCTTCCCGCCATTCAGAAGCTGCTGAAGCCCACCGGCCAGGTGCTTTGCCTGATCAAGCCCCAGTTTGAGGCGGGCAAGGAAAAGGTGGGGAAAAAGGGCGTCGTCCGGGATCCAGCCGTCCACGAAGAGGTGCTGGAGCGGTTCCTGGCGCTGGCGGCGGAGCTGAACTTCACCCTCCGCAACCTGACCTTCTCTCCTGTCAAGGGGCCGGAGGGGAATATTGAATTTTTAGGCCATTTGTCCATGGAGCCAGACGGCGCAATCCAGCCGGATGTCAAAGCGCTGGTTGCCGCCGCACATGAAACGTTATGAAAAAAGTTGTGATGACCCCGAATCCCTATCGGGACAGAAATTTTAAATATGCCAACGCCGCTGAGAAAATTCTGCGGGAAGCCGGGGTGGAGACCAGGATCTGTCTTGCCTTTGATGTGGACAAGAGCTTTGAGCTGCCCACGGACGTGAGGCTTCACGATCTGACGGAAGAGCTGAAGGATGCGGATTTGCTGATCTGCTTTGGCGGCGACGGAACCATTCTCCATGCCTCCAAGGCGGCCACCAAGGCAGGCGTGCCCATCTTGGGCGTGAACATCGGCACCATGGGCTTTATGGCGGAGCTGGAAAGCGGAGAAATGAAAGCCCTCGCCGGTCTTGCCACGGACAGCTATACCGTGGAAGAGCGGATGATGCTCCATGTCAAAGCGGAGCACGAAGGGCAGCTTGTCATGGAGGAGGAGGCGCTGAACGACGCTGTGATCACCAAGGGCGCCGTTGCCCGGATCATCCAGATGGGCGTCTGCTGCGACGGCGTGGAGGTGATGGCCTTCGGCGGCGACGGCGTGATCGTCTGCACTCCCACCGGCTCCACAGGCTATTCCATGTCCGCAGGCGGCCCCATCGTGGAGCCCACGGCACGGAATATGATTATTACGCCGATCTGCGCC
>JAEDOJ010000173.1 GCA_016302015.1 Oscillospiraceae bacterium
CCCACCAGCGTGGCTGCCGCCATGGTGGGATCCCGCATGATGGCCGTGCGCTGGGCCTGCTTGATCATCTCCGCATCCTCTTCCGGCAGCGTGACCGATCCCAGAGCGATGCTGACGACCTGCAAGCCCCGCAGCTGTCCCCACTTTTCCGACAGCGCCGTGTTCATGGCGTTTTCAAGCTCGGTGTTGTGGGTCACAATCTGGTTGGGACGCAGCTCCAGATCGGACAGTCGCCCGAATGCCGGCTGCAGCGCGCTAACGAACTCCGCCTTCAGCTGGCTGTCCAGCTCGTCCCGGGTATACTCCTTCTCCACATTTCCGCAGACATTGGTGTAAAAGAGCAGGGGATCTGCGATCTTGTAGGAATAAACACCGGAGCAGCGCACGGAAACATCCACATCCAGCCCGATTTTCGAGTCCACCACCCGGAAGGGAATGGGATTCGGCGTACCGAATTTGTTGTCGATAAGCTCCTTGGTGTTGAAATAGTACACCCGCTGGTCCTTGCCGGTGTCGCCGCCGTAGGTAAAGCGTTTGCCGACGGTCTTAAAGGTCTCCATTATGCTTTCGCTCAGGCTCCCCGAAAAAATGGAGGGCTCCGTGGAGGTATCATATGTAAATTCCCCGGGCTCGGCGCAGACCTCCACGACCTTTCCCTGCTCCACAATGATCATGCACTGCCCGTCAGCCACGGCAATACCGGAGCCGTTGGAGATGATGTTGTCACTGCCCTTCGTGTTGGAGGACCTGCCGCTGACGCGCTTTTGCCCCTTGGTGACCAGCACCTCCTTGGGCATAGACTCGCAGTAGAAAAATTCCTTCCACTGGTCGGCAAGAGTGCCGCCCAATGCACCGATACTCGCTTTAATAAGTCCCATAATAATAGCTCCTTTCCAATTGTGCGAATGATCCATATATTTTCCCGACCGGAGCCGGCAGATCACTTCTTTTTTTCGTGGACCCCCACGGAATAGAAATACTTGTTTTTATTGCCGCCCGACAGTAGACCATGTATCACTTATGGCATCATAGCCATAGACGAGATTGTCGCATACGCCGTAATAGCGCTCTCTGACAAACTGCTCCTCGCTGTCGGTGCCCAGGGCAAACAGCAGGCAGGGGCGCCCCTCGATCCACTGGGTAGTTCCGGTATACATCACCTTCATTCCCTGCTTGACCGCCTGCTTTACCTCCTCCGTTTCCAGAAGAAGCTCTGTTGCGATCTGAACCGAACGCTCATCGGGCGCTTCCTCGTATGCAGAGAAATCGTACACCCCTGCTATCTCCTGCAGGTGCCCGTTTTCCATGGACAGCGACGGGTGGAAATCAATGGCCCCGCCGCCGTCAGTAGCGGCAATCAGCACATTGGAGTATATTTCGCTGAGGTTGCACCGCAGCAAAAGAGGCTCGCCGGGTTCCCCCGCATGGAGCGGGTTACTCTTGTCATCTGCATACCCGCCGTCTTCGGTGATCGTGGATGGGTACACGATTATCGTTCCCTTGTCATTCGGCGGTACAATGGCATACAGCTCCTGTCCCTCAGCCATGTAAAGCGGCGCACGGGAGAGGCTGGGATATTTCTTTCCCGTTTCGCTGCCCGCAACATAGGCGCGCAGGTCCACCTCAGAGCTTTCGCTATCCACATAGCCGATAAAGGCGATGGCGACTGCGCTGCCGCTCTGTGCGATTTTCTTTTGCAGCGCCGTGAAAGCGGCATCCTCTGTGCCTTTACCATCCGGATCCTTCACGGTGCTGCCGCCGGGAGTCTTGTCTCCGCCGGGGTTTTTCCCGGGCAAATTCACACACCCGCATAAAGAGCAGACCAGTAATATGACTGCGCAAACCAGCAAAGTGGTTTTCTTCATGTCGACCTCCTCTTTTTCTTTTATTCTGAAATATTTCCGCAGCAAAGCATCCAGATGGTTGCTTTCCGTCAGCACACCCGCTGCATTACCACAGCGGCTTCGTCTTATTCACATGCTTGAGCAAGCGTGTAGTCCATGGCATGATCTGCGCCGGCAAAAAGCTGAGCCATGGCTTTTGCTTGCTGTTTTCCGTTTTTCTTTCTCCCTTACAATTTTTTGAATAGTCGTTTTTTAGACGGATATATTCACAGATTGCGTTGCCGCATTACCTTTCCAAAGAAAACCAACGGTTTGATTCTCTTTGGAAAAGCGAAAGGGCGGAGGCGGATGGCTTCCGTCCCGCCCTTTGCTTCAATCCTTTAGTCCGGTTTTCCGGTTTGAGCGTTTATCTGCTCTTTCTGCGGGAATACAGGGCCGTTCCCATCAGAGCCGCACCGGATACGATCACCAGCGCGATGCTGAGACCCATCATGCTGCCGTCGCCGGTCTTGGGAGTCTCCGGCGCAGGAGGCGTCACCGGCATCTTGGCGTTAAAGCTGTTGGTGAAGCCGATTTCCCGGAGGGGGTTGTTGTGGTCCAGCCCATTGTTCTGGTCGAACTTGAAGAAGGACCAGCCCCCAACGCTTTCGTAGCTGTCCACAAACAGCGGGACGGCGTAGAACATAGTCTCATCGTAAGTCCAGCCCGCAGCATTGCCCTTGACCTGGCGGATAACGAAGCCCTCGGACAGATTACCGGCCAGATCGTCGCGGATGGTGAAAATGAATTTACCCTCATAGGTCTTTTCGCCATTGGTCTCCACGGTATCCTGCACCACCGTATAGGTGGTGGGGGCGCCGAATTTCTCGACGGCAAACTTGAAGGTCTCCTGACCGGGAGCCATTTCGCCGGTCTTCTTCACAGTGAGCTTGAAGGGGACCTCGATGCGAATGCTGCCGTGCTCCCGCTGCGGCTCAAGCATACGGCCGCATTCGGTGCACTTTACAGCGTAATCGTAGGTCGCTCCGCCCTGATGGTCGGGCGTATGGGGCTGCACTTCATCATAGGCGTCGTGATACTGGCACTTGTGGGCGTGACCGGATTCCCCGCGGTCAACCCACTCATTGCCGTAAACATGTGCGCCCTGCTCGCCGTTATAGAACTTATCCGCAGCGGCGGCATCATCCTTGGCGCTGTGGGTTTCGTCATTGGCGCAGGTGTACCAATAGGTGTCAAACTCGCGGCAATCCGCAGCGGTGGATCTCTTGTGAGCCTCATCGCTTTTTTGCACGGTGTAGCTATGACCCGTCTTGGGAAGCACTACACTGCTGTGATCGGTAATCTCCGTAGCGGCGGCAGCATCCTCGAAGAGCTTGTCGCAGGTGCACCGGTAGTACTCCTTGTTGCCGTCAGCGGTGCAGGTAGCATCCTTTTTGTCCACCTTGGTAAGATGGTCGGCATGCACATGGCCCGTTGCAGGCTGCATCACAAATCCGCACTCCGTGCAGGTCTGCGGTGTGGTTTCCGTTGCGGCAGGGCCTGCCGTGTGAGGCACTACGGTATCATGGTGCGCCGCGTTGCGGCTGCAGACATGAGCGTGGCCGTCGGCCTCCTTGTAGCCCCACTCGGAAGTGTTGAAATCGTGGGCGGCGGCGTCGAGTGCTCTGTACGGGATCCCGTCAATGGGATTACCGTTCGTGTCAAACAGCTTGCCGCACTGTTCGCACTTCTGATAAGCGTCCCAGCCTTTATCCGTGCAGTTTGAGGCTTTTTCCGCAACGGGCTGC
>JAEDOJ010000013.1 GCA_016302015.1 Oscillospiraceae bacterium
CGCAAGTCAAAGCCTCCCCTGTGTAAGGGGAGGTGGGTCACCCATGGGTGACCCGGAGGGGTTGACGGAGAAAATTCCTGTAACCTGCCCAGCTCCCTTTACACAAGGGAGCCTTTAGAGCGCGGTTTTTCCGCAAGCTGAGGCTGTCTCATCATGAGACAGCCTTTTTTTGCCACCAGACGGTGGTCACCACGCCCAGCCAGCCCACGGGCAGGAGAATCGTCCCGCCCAGACAGGGCCACCGCACCCAGGGACTTACAAACCCCAGACGGAACAGTCCCAGAACCAGCGCCGTGAGAAGCAGCACCCCTCCGCAGACCCAGATCCACAGGAAGACCCCGGTCGCCCGGCTTTTCTCCTTCCCCTGCCGGCGCAGGGTCAGCAGATTCAGCCCCTGAAGGGCAAAGGCTGTATAAATGGCCTCCTTTCCCACCACGGTATTCAAACCGAAGCCGATGAGAAAGCACATGATCACCGCCATGCCCAGCCCGCCAAAGGCAAGGCAGGAGGTAATCAGCATCAGCCGTTCCTGTATTTTCAAGAGGCATCCTCCTTTATTCGCAATAGGAACAGGGCTCATAGCCCTGAAGCACCGCACTTTCCAGACGGATCAGACGGAAGCCCTGAAGCTGCGCCTCCGGGCAGTCCAGACGGTGATAAATCCTGTCCGTTGCCGGGTTGATCAGCACATATTCCACGTTCAGCTCCCCCACCCGGTGGGTCAGGGCTTCCTGCTCCTGCTCCAACTGCGCCAGAGCCGCAGTCTGCTCCTCATAAGCCTTCTCCCGCTGGAGATAAAACAGGGAAAAAAGCAGTCCCGCCGCCACCAGCAGCAGACTGAAGCAGGACAAAAAGCCGATCAGCGCTCCCTGTCCTCTGGAAGCCGCCGGTTTTTCCCCCTTGCGCTCCGGCCTTTTTCCTGCCTTGGCAGGGGCCTTCGCCGCCCTGGGCTTCCGCACCGGCAGACGAATCTGGGTATTCAAATAGGGAGATTCCTCCAGAGGCTGACTCACCGTCTCCTTACAGGCATCGCAAAAGGACTGAGACTCCGGGATTTCCCTGCCGCATCTTAAACAATACATGAGATCACCTCTCTATTTCTCCAGCCAGATCAGCAGAACCGCAATATCCGCCGGGCTGACCCCGGAAATCCGGCTGGCCTGACCGATGGAATGGGGGCGAATCCGGCTCAGCTTCTGGCGAGCCTCCAGCCGCAGACCCCCAATGGCTTCATAATCCATGTTTTCGGGCAGCAGCCGGGCCTCCTCTCTGGCAAAGTCCTCAATCTGACTCTGCTGACGGCGGAGATAGCCCTCGTATTTTACCCGAATTTCCACCTGCCGGGTCACTTCACGGGGCAGCTCCGGTCGATCCCGGTCAAAGGGCGCCAGAGAATCATAATCCAGCTCCGGTCGGCGGAGCAGGTCGCTCATTCTTGCGGCGCTGACCACCGGAGCGGAGCTCCGTTCCTTCAAAAAGGCGTTCAATTCCGGGGTAGCCGGGGTGCCGGTGCTGTCCAGACGGCGCAGCTCCCGCTGCACCAGCCGGTATTTTTCCTCCACGGCGGCAAGCCGCTCGTCGCTGATCAGGCCGATCCGATGACCGATGGCCGTCAGCCGCTCGTCCGCGTTATCCTGCCGGTGGAGCAGGCGGTACTCGCTGCGGGAGGTCATGATCCGATAAGGCTCCTCCGTCCCCTTGGTCACAAGGTCGTCGATCAGGGTTCCGATATAGCCGTCAGACCGTTTTAAAATCATCGGCTCTCTGCCCAGCAGCTTCAGAGCGGCGTTTACCCCCGCCGCAAAGCCCTGCACGGCAGCTTCCTCATAACCGGAGGAGCCGTTGAACTGTCCCGCCCCGTAGAGGCCGGGAATTTTTTTGCACTCCAGCGTGGCATACAGCTCCGTAGGGTCAATGCAATCGTACTCAATGGCGTAGGCCGGGCGGAGCATCTCCGCCCGCTCCAGACCCGCAACCGTATGGAGCATGGCAAGCTGCACGTCCTCCGGCAGGCTGGAGGAAAAGCCCTGGAGGTACATTTCCTCCGTATTCAGCCCCGTAGGCTCCAGGAAAAGCTGGTGCCGGGGTTTGTCCGCAAACCGCTCCACCTTGGTCTCAATGCTGGGACAGTACCGGGGGCCGACCCCGGTGATGGAGCCGTCATAGAGAGGGCTGCGGCAGAGGTTCTCCCGGATGATCCGATGGGTTTCCTCATTGGTATAGGTCAGA
The DNA here is from genome assembly GCA_016302015.1 of Oscillospiraceae bacterium. Next base: position 2,230 of record JAEDOJ010000013.1, read on the forward strand.
TAACACACGGCGCTGTTTTCCACCGCCCCGTGGGTCTCAAAGGAAAAGGGTTCCGGGTGTTCGTCTCCGGGCTGAAGCTCCATTTTGGAAAAATCCACGCTTCGGGCGTTGATCCGGGGGGGCGTGCCGGTCTTGAACCGCCGCAGGCTCAGCCCCAGCCCCTTCAGGCAGGCGGAAAGCTCCGGCGCGGGCCGCAGCCCGTCCGGCCCCGATGCAATGGAGCAGTCCCCGGTGATGACGCTGCTGTCCAGATAGGTTCCCGCCGCAATCACGCAGGCCCGGACACGATACACCGCCCCCAACTGGGTGACCACCCCGGAAACCGCTCCCTCTTCCGTGAGAAGCTCCGTGACGGTGGCCTGCTTCAAGTCCAGGTTGGGCTGACGTTCCAGCAGGCGCTTCATATGCTCCTGATATTTCCGCCGATCTGCCTGCGCCCGGAGAGAATGCACCGCCGGGCCTTTGCCCCGGTTCAGCATCCGGTACTGGATGCAGCAGGCGTCCGCCGCCTTGCCCATCTCGCCCCCCAGGGCGTCCAGCTCCCGCACCAGATGGCCTTTCCCTGTGCCGCCGATGGCGGGATTGCAGGGCATATTCCCTACGGCGTCCAGATTTATGGTAAATACAACGGTTCGCAGTCCCAGCCGGGCTGCGGCAAGACCCGCCTCAATCCCGGCGTGTCCCGCCCCGATGACCGCAATGTCATAGGTTCCTGCTTCATATCGCATGGTGATTCTTCTTTCTGTTGGTATTACAAGGGCTGCTGCTTGATCCTGGCAAACCGTCTGGGATACTGGGCAGGCGTGGGCTTCACCTTGCGGATCACCAGAACCCGGTGGACGGCGCCGTCGATCTCAAAGTCCTCCCGCCGCTCCAACCGGCCGCCCAGCAGGGTGATGGCCCTCTTCGCCTCTTCCAGCTCCTCCTCCGCGGCGGCGCCCTTCATGGCAAGGAAGCAGCCTCCTACCTTCACAAAGGGCAGGCACAGCTCCGCCAGCACATTCAGCCGGGCCACCGCTCTGGAGGTAGCAATGTCATACCGCTCCCGGGCGGCATACTCCTCCGCTCTGGCGCAGACGCATTGTGCCTCCACCCCCAGCTTCTCCAGGGTCTCCTCCAGCCACCGCACCCGCTTTTGCAGGCTGTCCAGCAGGGTCAGCTTCAAGGACGGCTCCCCCAGCTTCAGGGGAACGCCGGGAAAGCCCGCCCCGCAGCCCACGTCGATCAGGGTCTTATTTTTGCAGTCCGTCACCTTCAAAAGGGTGAGACAGTCCGCAAAATGCAGCTTCGCCACCGCCTCCGGCTCCGTGATGGCGGTGAGATTCATGACTTTATTTTTCTCAAGCAGCTCCCCTCCAAAGGCGCAAAACTGCTCCAACTGCCCCTCCGTCAGAGGGATCTTCAGCCTTTCGGCTTCCTTCTCCAGTGTGGTTCTCATATTTCCTCCGTATAAACATAGACGGACACGCCGAAATTCTGGTACAGGGCGGTCTTGGGCAGCTTCCACGCCTTTGCCGCTAAATACAGGTCTCCCACGGAGCTGCCCAGATTCACGATTTCCAGTCCGTAGACCAGCCAGAACCAGATTCCCGAAACAAAGCAGCAGATCACGGCAAGGAGGAGTCCCCACAGCACCACCGGCGCAAGAAGGGACAGAAGAAAGTCCCGCCGGCTGAGATAGGCTTCGCTTCCGGCAAAGAGGGTCAATCCCTTTCTGGCATATCTGACCTGACCGGAATAAATTCTGAGAAACAGGCCATGGGTCAGCTCATGGAGCGTCAGATACAGAAGCATGGCGCACAGCAGGAGGGCAAGCCAGAGATAATAGTCCCCAAAGCCGGATTTCAGCAGTTGGGACAGGGCGTGAAACCGCTCCAGCCCCCAGCCAAGGGCGACCATGGCCGCTCCGATGAGGCCGGAGGTCAGATTCAGCCACCGGCTGCCCTTCCGATCCCTTCTCAGATTGAAATAGTCCGTCTGTCTGTAGCCCTTGGGCAGTTCCCAGCAGGTTTCCATAGGCCGCTCACTTTCCAACGCAAAAGCGTTCAAAAATTCGATTGGTTATATCCTCCCGGACGGTTCGCCCGGTAACCTCCCCCAAAGCCGCCATGGCGGCCTCCACATCGGTGAGGATGGCGTCCGGGGTCAGGCCCGCCCGCAAGGCGGTTTCCGCGGAGGCAAGGGCTTCCGCCCCCCGGTTCAGGGCGCCAAACTGGCGGGCGTTGGTCAAAACCGACCCGTCACACCGGGCGTCTCCCCCGAACCACTGCTCCAAAACCTCCCGCAGCCGGGAAATATTCTCCCCGTTTTTTGCGGACAGGGAGATCACCGTCTCAAAAGGCAGGTCTTCCTCCCGAACCTGCGCGGGCAGGTCGGATTTATTCAGCACGCCCAGGCTTCTGCCGGCGGTTTTCGCCGCCTCCATGGCCCGGTAATCCTCTTCATTCAAGGGCTGGGAGCTGTCGCAGACAAAAATGGCCACATCCGCGTTTCGGGCGGCCGCCTCCGACCGCTCTACCCCCATGGCCTCGATCCGATCCTCTGTCTCCCGGATTCCGGCGGTGTCCGTCAGCCGGAGAAGCACCCGGCCAAGGCGCACCGGTTCCTCCACCGTATCCCGGGTGGTTCCGGCGATCTCCGTAACGATCACCCGCTCATACCCCGCCAGCGCATTGAGGAGAGAGGATTTTCCTCCGTTGGGTCTGCCCAGCAGGACGGCCTTCACCCCGTGCTTCAGATGCCTGCCCTGCTCAAAGGTGGAAAGCATCTGCTGCACAGCGATTTTGCAGCGGTTCAGGGTATTTTCCAGCTCCTCCAGACCGAAATCCTCAATATCCTCGTCGGGATAGTCCAGCACCGCATGGAAGTGGCTGCACAGATCGGTCAGCGCCTGATACACCGGGTCGATCCGCTGTACCAGCGCGCCTCCAAGCTGTCCCGCCGCATTGGCCGCCGCGTCGGCGGTCTCCGCGTCGATCAGGTCGATCACCGCCTCCGCCTGGGTCAAATCCATTTTTCCGTTCAAAAACGCCCGTTTGGTAAACTCTCCGGGGCCGGCCTGTCTGGCTCCCGCCGCAAAAAGGGCTTCCAGTCCCGCTGCCAGCATGGCAGGAGACCCGTGACACTGCAATTCCACCGTGTCCTCCCCGGTATAGCTGTGGGGAGCGGCGCAGCGTATGGCTACCGCCTGATCAATCACCCGTCCCTGACGGTCATGGAGACTGCCCATCATCAGCTTCCGGGTGGGAGCTTCGGACAGAGGCTTGCCCCGGTCCAGGGTAAACACCTTCCCCGCAACCTCCGCGCAGCCCGGCCCGGACAGGCGCAAAATACCGATGGCACAGGGCGTCTTCCCCGTGGCAATGGCCGCTATTACATCACTCATTCTGTCACTCCAGCTTTTCCGCAAAAAATTCCGCCAGCTCCGCCATCCGTCCCTCCTTAAAGGGGGACTCCATCCCCGCCTGCTCCAGCAGGTTCAGAACCGTATTCCCCGACGACAGGCTCATCAGGGTCTCATAGGTTTCCAGACCGTAGCCGGTCTCCTCCTGAAGCTGATAGATCTGCAGGGCGGCGTCGTTGGAAACGCAATAGCTGATGACATAGAAGGGGGCAATGAAGAAATGCTGAATATCGATCCAGCCCGGAGCAAGGATGTCCTCAAAGCCATACATTCCCATGCCGAACTCTTCATTACATTCCAGGAAAATCTCGTTCAGCTTTTCCGCCGTCAGCTCCTGCGCCGGAATTTCAAACACCCGCTGCTCAAACTCCGCATAGCAGGCCTGAGACAGGAAGGTCAGCACGGAGTCCGCCATTTTGGACGCCGTCAGCTTCCGCCGCTCCCGACTGGTCAGGTCTGCCGCCCCAAGGGTCAGGTATTCCAGCCCCTGAGAGAAAATCTCATTGCAGTCGATGGCGGTGGTGCCGTCGCAGTTCACAAAGCCATCGGTAAAATGACCGAATTCGTGGGCGGCGGTGAGCAGATCCCCGATGTCCCCGGTGGGGGAAACATAGAGGAAGGGCATTTCGTAGGAGGTCAGGTAGGTCATATAGGAGCCGGGCATCTTGCTGGAGGAGGAAGAGAGATCGTACATCTCATAGGCCTCCATGAAATCATAGGCCGTGGCCAGATTTCCGCCCAGGGTATAGGTCGCGTCCTTCAGCTTCTCCATCACCTCGTCCATGTCCATTTCCTGTTCATAGGAGGCGTAAGCCGCACTGTAGTACAGCGGGGAAAGCTCCCTTGCCACGGAGGCGGTATACTCCGCCGCCTGCGCCGGGGTATAGTCCCGCTCATAATAGTAGCTGTAGGCAAAGTCCGCATAGCTGTCATACTCCAGCTCCCGGGCAATCTCCTGCCGCACGCCCACAAGCTGAATATAAAGCTCCGCCGCCAGAGGATTATATTTCTCATAATACGCGGCGTAGACCTGCAGCAGCTCGTCATAGGGAAGGTCTTCGTCCGCCAGCAGATCCTCTACCAGACAGTCCTCCCCCTTCCATTCAATGGTCATGTCGCTCTGCAGCGCCATGTACTGATTCTGCAGGTCGCTCTCCTCCTGCATCAGCTTCACCACGCTGTCCTTGGAATAGACCTGATTCTCATCGTAGAAGTCAAAAAAGCCTTCTCCGAAGTATTCTTCCTCCAGTGCAGCCCGGAGAGGACTGTTGGCCATGGCAATGTAACATTTCTCCTGTGCCTGCTCCACCAGAGGCGCCTGATTCTCACACCAGGTGTTTTCCTCGTCATAGAAGGTATTGTTCAGATCAATGGTATAACGGATGTAGGCAATCTGAGACAGGGTGGAAAAAATCTCATACTCCTCATAGGTCTCATCAAAGGCGGTCAGCACCGTCAGAAGATCCGCTCCCCCTTCCACCGCCTCCTGAACCTGGCGGAAGCCTTCGCAAATTTTGTCCGCGTCGGGACGGACATAGGACATATCCGCAAACTTCATGGGCTGCAGATAGCCCTCTGCCCGGTCAAACTCCTCATAGGGCGTGTGGGGCGGATAGGTTTTTTCTCCGGCAGGGGTCGTTTCCTCCGTGGCTTCGGTCTGCTCCGCCGTGGGAAGCTTCTCCAGCATGGACTGGAACCCGTCCACGTCCACGTCCCAGAACATACAGCCCTCCAGCATAAGGCTCATCACCAGCAGCAGAGCCACCAGCATCAATCCTTTTTTCTTCATTTGATCCTTCCTTTCATATCAGGTTCCTGTAATATTTTCTGTACAAGGGCAATCAGCTCCGGATGGCTCAGGCGGCTGCCTGCCGCCACGGAGCAGCGATCCGCATACCGCAGAGGCGTGCCGTCCAGGGCGGTGACGATGCCTCCCGCCTCCCGGACGATCAGGCTGGCGGCGGCATAGTCCCAGGGACGGATGCAGGCTTCAAAGAAGCAGTCCGCCCGCCCGCAGGCCACATAGCAAAGATCCAGCGCCGCAGACCCGCTGCGGCGGAAGTCCAGAATTCTGGGCAGCAGCTCCTCCATGATTCTGGCGGTGGCGGGAAGGGTATCCCGATAGTAAATGGCGCTGCCGAACATGGTCAGGCTTTCCCCCAGGGGAAGCTGCCGCATGGAAATGGGCTTGCCGTTGAGATATGCTCCCTGTCCCCGCCGGGCGGTGAACAGCTCGTCGGTATAGGGCTGGTACACCGCTCCGTACTCCATCTCCCCATGGGCCATATAGCCGATGCTGATGCAGCTATGCAGGGCATGACGGATAAAATTGGTGGTGCCGTCAATGGGGTCTACGATAAAATAGGCCGTCTTGCCGCTGATCTCGCAGACGTCTCCCTCTTCCCCGTAGAAGCCCGCCTCCGGGAAGGCCGCCGACAGGTCACGGTAGAGCTGCTCCTGCACCAGATTGTCGTATTTTGTCACCAGATCGCAGTGGGAGGTCTTTTCCCGGACGCTTTCCTCAATATCGTGGGCGGAGCGCACCAGTTCCCCTGCCCTGCGAATAATTTCCTCGATGATTTCGTACATACCTTACTCCTTCCTACAGCACCTGCAGGATGCAGCCCTTGAGGTAGTGGGAATGCTCCGCAGTCAGGGCTGCGGGATGATCCCGGGACTGGGTCAGCCGCTCCAGCAGACGTACCGTCCGACCGCTGTCCGCCGCCGCCTCCCGGAGCATCTTCTCAAACAGAGGCTGGGTCATGAACTGACTGCAGGAGCAGGTCAGCAGAATTCCGCCCCGGCTGCACAGGTGCATACAACGAAGATTCAACTCCTTATATCCACGGTAGGCAGGCTCCAGAGACTGCTTGTTTTTGGCAAAGGCAGGGGGATCACAGATGACCACGTCATACCGCCGCCCCTCCTGACAATACTGCTTCACCAGATCAAACACGTTGGCGCAGGTGGTTTCCACCCGGTCGCCCACCCGGTTTCTCTCCGCATTCTGCCGGACAAGTTCCAGCGCCGTCTCCGACACGTCCACCGCTTCCACCCGCTTCGCCCCGTAGAGGGCGGCATGGATGGCGAAGCCTCCCGTATGACAGCACAGATCCAGCACGGTTTTTTCCCTGCAATAAGGCTTCAGCCTGCCCCGGTTTTCCTGCTGATCCAGAAAATGCCCGGTTTTCTGCCCGTTTGCCAGATCCACCGCCATTTTTGCCTCATGCTCCAGAATAATCAATTCCTCCGGCTCTGTGCCGTAGACGCAGCCCTTCCGCTGCTCCATGCCCTCCTTTTCCCGGACGGCAAGGTCGTTGCGCTCATAAATGCACCGAGGCCGGAACAGCTTCACCAGAGCGTCCAGAATTTCCTCCCTGTGCCGCTCCATGCCCAGAGAGACGATCTGGAAGGAGAGGCAGTCGGCAAATTTATCCACCGTCAGGCCGGGCAGACCGTCCGATTCCCCGAACACCACCCGGCAGGAGTCGGAAAAGCCCAGATTCCGGCGGATTTCCCAGGCATCCTGAATCCTGCGGAGGAAAAAGTCCGGATTGATCTCCTCCTCCGGGTCTTTCGTCAGGATTCGCACCACAATTTTGGAGTTCAGATTGAAAAATCCCTTGGCCACGAAGCGGTGCGCGCTGTCAATCACCTCCACCACGGAGCCGTTTTCACAGCCTTCGTCGATCCAGTCGATCTCGTTGTCAAAAATCCAGAGCTTTCCTCCCCGGATGTCCCCTTCCTCGCCCCGGCGGAGGCAAACCTGTGCATCGTTCATATTCTTCATCCCTTATGGTATAGTATCACAAGTATCATTGTAGCACAAATTTCTCCGTTTGCACAGCGGTTCAGTGGCTTTTTTTCCGGTTTCCATAAAATTCCCTGTGCATTGCTGTGCATAACCCTGTGAATTTGTTGATAACTCAAGGGTTTTCCCACGGCTTTTCCGGTTTTGAACAGGATTATGTAAACCAACGCCCCTGGGATCGGATTTATTTACGGTTTTTCATAAATTTTCTGTAAATAGTATAGCTTTTCCCCCCTGTTATATGGTATAATCTACGCTGTGAATTTATCTTTTTCTGCTTTCAGGAGCGAATCATATGTTGGAATTGTTATCACCTGCCGGTTCCCGGGACGCCCTTCATGCCGCCGTCTGCAACGGCGCCGACGCGGTTTATCTGGGCACGGAAGCCTTTAACGCCCGCCGGGGCGCAAAAAATTTCACCCTGGAGGAGCTTCCCGAGGTGGTGCGCTACTGCCACGTTCGGGATGTGAAGGTGCATCTGACCCTGAATACCTTAGTTTCCGACCGGGAGATGAAGTCCGCCGCACAGACCATCGCCGCCGCCGCCAGGGCCGGCGTGGACGCCTTTATCGTCCAGGATCTGGGCATGGTAGGTCTGTGCAAGGAAATTGCCCCCTCCGTTGCCCTCCACGGCTCCACCCAGATGAGCATCCACTCTCTGGAGGGCGTGAAAAAGGCGGCGGAGCTGGGTCTGACCCGGGTGGTGCTGGCCCGGGAGCTTCCCAAGGAGGATATCGCCTTTATCTGCCGCAACAGCCCTGTGGAAATCGAGGTCTTCGTCCACGGCGCCCTGTGTATGTGCTACTCCGGTCAGTGCTATATGTCCGCCATGATCGGCCGCCGCTCCGGCAACCGGGGTCAGTGCGCCCAGCCCTGCCGCATGGCCTACGGCTACGACCGTTATGACGAAAAATACCCCCTGAGTCTGAAGGACAACTGCATGATTCAGTATCTTCGGGAGCTGGAGCAGATGGGGGTTGCCAGCATCAAGATCGAAGGCCGGATGAAGCGGCCGGAATATGTGGCGACGGTCACCGGGATCTACCGTCAGGCGCTGAACGGCGGGGCGGTAGGCGATCGGGAGATGAAAATGCTCCGCTCCGCCTTCTCCCGTCAGGGCTTTACCCAGGGCTATTACCTTGGCCGGACGGGGAAGGAAATGTTCGGCACCCGCCAGCAGGAGCGGGAAAACAAGGAGCTGATGCAGTCCGCCAGAGCCACCTATGAAAACGTGGAAGCGCCCAGAGTGCCGGTCAGCTTTTACGCCGTGGTTCAGCGGGAACAGGGGATTCTGCTGGCCGCCAAGGATCGGGAGGGCAACGTGGGCAGAGCCCAGGGCGCTGTACCGGAGCCCGCCCAATACCGGGAGCTGACGGAGGAAGAACTGCAGTCCCGTCTTTCCAAGACCGGCGGCACGCCCTACTACTGCGAATACGTCCGCAGCCGGATGGATCGGGGTCTCAGCGTACCCGCCGCGGAGCTGAACCGCCTGCGCCGGGAGGTGCTGACCCAGCTCACCGCCCAGCGGGGCAGGTCTGCCCCTGTGGAGACCGGCTCCTACACGGAGATCAAGCGGTTTTCCGGCTCCAACAAGCCCCCTGTGCTGACGGTCAGCGTCACCAGAGCCGATCAGATCACCCCCAAGCTGCAGCAGACCAAGCTGGCCGCCCTCTACGTCCCCATTTCCGAGATTCTCAACAACGCCGAGCTGATCCGCAGCCTGAGCCGGAAGCTGACGGTGGCGGCAGTCCTGCCCAGAGTTGTCCGGGATGACGAAACCCCCAGACTGCTGACCCAGCTTTCCGCTCTGTCCTCCGTGGGGGTCAGCCGTGTGCTCATCGGCAATCTGGGTCAGATTTCCCTTGCCCGCTCCCGGAATCTGGAGCTTGCCGGGGATTTCGGCCTGAACCTCTTCAATTCCCGCTCCATGGCCGCCGTCAAGGAGCTGGGCTTCGTCTCCGCTGCCGCCTCCTTTGAAATGACCCTGCCTCAGCTTCGGGATCTGTCCAAGCCTCTGCCCACGGAGATGATCGTCTACGGCCGTCTGCCCCTGATGCTGACGGAAAACTGTCTGATGAAAAATCGCAGCGGCATCTGCGCCTGCCACAGCGGCGCGGTGAAATTGGTTGACCGAATGGGAGAGGAATTCCGCATCGTCAAGGACGGAGACAGCTGCCGCAGCGTGGTGCTCAACGGCAAGAAGCTCTATATGCTGGACAAGAAAAACGAACTGAAAAAGCTGGGAATCTGGGCAGCCCGTCTGGCCTTTACCACGGAAAACGGCGCCGAAATCGACAGCGTCCTCAACGCCTGGAGCGGCAAGGCCGACTTCGATCCCGGCGGCTGCACCAGAGGTCTGTACCTGCGTGGTGTGGAATAAAGAATAGGAGATACAGCTATGGACATTATTTTGGCCTCCCAATCCCCCAGACGGCAGGAGCTGCTGGGTCGGATGGGACTGGATTTTATCGTAAAAACCGCCGACCATGACGAAACCATGAACCCCTTCCTCCCTCCGGAGGATGAGGTTGCCCGGGTCAGCCTGCTGAAGGCCAGGGCGGTCTTCCCCTACTGCCATGACGACGATGTGATCATCGGCGCGGACACCATCGTGGTCTGCGACGGTCTGGTCATGGGCAAGCCCAAAAATGAAGCGGAAGCCTTTTCCATGCTCCGCCGCCTCTCCGGGAAGGATCATCAGGTCATGACCGGCCTCACCGTCCTGTGCGGCGACAAGGCCGAAACCCACACCGTGATCACCTCTCTGCGGATGCGCCATCTGTCTGACGAGGAAATCCGTGCCTACATCGCCACCGGCGAGCCCATGGACAAGGCCGGCGCCTACGCCATTCAGGGCTACGCAGCCATGTTCGTGGTGGGTCTGGACGGAGATTATTATAATGTAATGGGTCTTCCCATCTGCACGCTGAGCGCCATGCTGCGGAAGCTGGGCGTGAAGCTGCTTGGATGTTGAGGTGAACTGTTTTGAAAAAGCGTACAAGCGGAAAAGTCAAAGCCATCCTGATTCTTGCGGTGGTGCTGGCGGTGGTGGCCGCGATCCTGTCCTCCCTGTTCGGAAGCACCTTCCTTGGGGATGGGGTGCAGGCCGTTCTGACCCCCATTCGCAGCGGTCTGAGCGCCATCTCCCGTCAGGTGGAGCGGTATTATGACTATATTTTCGGCTACGAGGCGCTGGAGGCGGACAACCATTACCTGTCTCAGCGCATCATGGAGATCGAGGAGGACATTCGCAACGCCGACGCCCTCCAGCGTGAAAACGACCGTCTCCGGGAGCTGCTGAACCTCCAGAAGGACAACGAGGACTTCACCTTCTGCGAAGCCTACATCGTGGCATGGGATTCCTCCAACTACAAGAGCAGCTTCTCCATCGCCAAGGGGGAAAACGCCGGTCTGACCGAGGGCATGGTGGCCGTCACCCAGTACGGTCAGGTGGTGGGTCTGATCACCGAGGTGGGCCCCAACTGGGCCACCGTCACCACCGTTCTGGACAGCTCTCTGGAAATCAGCGCCAGCATCGCCTCCTCCGGCCACACCGGCGTTGTCCAGGGCTCCTTCGCCTCCGGTGAGACGGATTCCCTGCGGATGAACTACCTGCCTACCAGCGTCGTCCTGCGGAACAACGATCAGGTGGTCACCACCGGCTCCGCCGTCTATCCCAAGGATCTGATTCTGGGCTATATCATCGACGCGGGCTACGACGAAACCGGCGTTGCGAAATACGCCAAGCTCCGTCCTGCCGCCGACTTCGCCACCCTGGAGCAGGTGTTTATCATCACCCACTTCTCCGTGGACTAACCTACAATTCACAGTCCGTTCACGGAACGGACATATCCCCGCGGTATACTGCCGCTGTGGATGGAAAGGAGGCACGGCAGTGCTGGATAAACTCTATATCACCCCAAAGCAGTGGAAGCACATCCTGCGCTGGTGTATGTATGCCCTTCTCCTGCTGGCGGCCATGATGCTGCAGACGGTCATTCTGGGAAATCGCACCATCCTCGGCGTGACCCCGGATTTCGTTCCTGTGGTCATCGCCTGCGTCTGTATGCGGGAAGGCCCGGAGCGGGGCGGTCTCTTCGCCCTCCTTGGCTCCCTCTTCTGGTATCTGTCCGGTGCGGATCAGGGCAGCATCAGCATCGCCATAATGACCATCGTCCCGGTTTTGGGCAGCGTGTTCACCGGTTCCCTGCTGATCAACCGCTACGTCCCCTGTCTGGTGGTCACCTTCCTCACCCTCTTCCTGCAGCAGGTCACCCTTCTTGGTCTGGGTATGTTCCTTGGCCGGATGAGCGGACTTCTCTTCTTTACCCACGTCCTGCCCTGCGTCATTCTTTCCCTTTTTGTCCAGCCCCCCGTCTACTGGCTGGTCAAGCGTATTGAAAGGATTGGAGACCCTTATGAATCAGTATAAAACCACCCTCCGGGTCAGCGCCATCTTTATTATCATCGTTCTGGTCATGGGAATTTTTTCCGTCCGCCTGTACAGCGTGCAGGTGAAGGATCACGATTCCTCCCGGATCAACGGCGCCGACGGCACCTACACCTACTCCACCCGAGTCACCGCCGCCCGGGGGCAGATTCTGGATCGGAACGGCAACATTCTCATCGGTAACCGGGCGTCCTTTAACATCAACCTGGTCTACGACGTGCTGTTCTCCTCCTCCAACCCCAACGAGAACCTCCGCCGGCTGACCAATATGGCGGTGGAAAACGGCCTGACCATCACCGACCACCTGCCCGTGACCATGTCCAAGCCCTATGAGTACCGCAAGGACGAGTTTTCCTCCGTCTGGTCAAACTATTTGACAACCTACCTGACGGAGCGGGACTGGGATACGGATATTTCCGCGCCTCAGTTGATCCGCCGCCTGAAGGATCGGTACAACTTCCCCGACGACTGGACGGAGGATGAGGTCCGACGGGTAATTTCCGTCCGCTACGAGCTGGAGCTTCGTCACTGCACCAACCTGCCGGTCTACGTTTTCGCTGAGGACGTGGACTCGGACGCGCTGGCGGAAATGATGGAGCTGAACGTTCCCGGCGCCTTTGTTCAGTCCTCCACGGTTCGTGAGTATTACACCGATCTGGCCGCCCACATTCTGGGCACCGTAGGCCCCATGGACGCGGAGGAATATGAATACTACCAGAAGCTGGACTATCCCATGGACGCCTATGTGGGAAAGAGCGGCTTTGAGCTGGCCTTCGAGGAGCAGCTCCACGCCACTGACGGCATTCTGGAGACCACCATTGCCTCCGACGGCACCGTGGTGGACGAGCACTACAGCGTGGAGCCCAAGGCGGGGAACAATGTCCAGCTTACCATCGACATCGACCTGCAAAACGCCACGGAAGAGGCTCTGGCTGAGATGTTCCGTGCCCTGCAGGCGGGCGAATTGAACGAGTACCACACCGGCAGCGACGCCTCCGGCGGCGCCTGCGTGGTCATGTCCGTGAAAACCGGCGAGGTGCTGGCCTGCGCCAGCTACCCCACCTTCAATCTGGCAACCTATCGGGAGGATTATCCTGAGCTGGTCAAAAACGAGTTCAATCCCCTGTTTAACCGGGCGCTGGAGGGTATTTATCCTCCCGGCTCCATTTTCAAGCCCTGTACCACCATCGCCGCTCTGGAAAGCGGCTCCATCGAGCCGGATATCACCATCGTGGACGAAGGCGTCTACTGGCGGTTCGAGGACAAGGGCTACCTGCCCCGCTGTATGTTATGGACCACCATGATGGCCACCCACGGCGAGCTGACCATCCAGTTGGCTCTGCAGAAGTCCTGCAACTACTTCTTCTACGAGATCGGCTGGCGCACCGGCATTGAAAACATTGAAAAAACCGCCCAGGCTCTGGGTCTGGGCGAATACACCGGTGTGGAGCTGCCAGAAAACAAGGGCGTCCGAGCCAGCCCCGAGGCAAAGGCAAGAACCTTTGACGGCGAGGCGGGCATCTGGTTCGGCGGCGACACCGTTGCCGCAGCCATCGGTCAGTCCTCTCATGAATATTCTCCCATCCAGATGTGCAGCTACGCCGCCACCCTTGCAAATCAGGGGACACGTTATAAGGCAACCTTCCTGAAGAATATCATTTCTTCCGACTACGAAACCATCATTCAGAAGAACGAGCCTGTCATTCTCAGCCAGCTGGACATCAGCGACGAGACCTACGATATCTACACCGAAGGTATGTACCTTTCCGCTTACCGGGGAACTGCGTCCACCTACCTGCGGGAAATGCAGGATTTGATGGGCATTCAGGTCTGCGCCAAAACAGGCACAGCGGAGCATGGTATGGGCGGCTCGGATAACGCGGCCTTTATTGTGTTCTGTCCCAAGGACGATCCGGTGATTGCCATCTCCGTCTATGCGGAACGTGCCGCAAACTCCAGCTTCCTGGGTCAGATCCCCATGAAGCTGATCCAGTTCTACTACAATCAGAGCACGTATCTGGATACGGTTCCCGCTGAGAACCGTCTGGACTAAGAAAAAAGCTGTCGCAGAAAATTCTGCGGCAGCTTTTTCCGGTTCTATGTCAATAGTTGGGGTAGAGATAAAAAAGGAATGATTTATGTCGTGT
>JAEDOJ010000174.1 GCA_016302015.1 Oscillospiraceae bacterium
GACCGTCTGTCCGGCGGGGAAAAGACCCGGGTGAATCTGGCAAGACTGCTGCTGGAAAAGACCGACATTCTTCTGCTGGACGAGCCGACCAACCATCTGGACTTGAAGAGTGTGGAATGGCTGGAGGAATATATTCTGAAATTTAAGGGGACGGTGCTGACCATCTCCCATGACCGCTATTTCCTTGACCGTGTGGTGGATCGAATCATCGAGATCACCGGTGGGAAGGCGGAGTTTTACAGCGGAAACTACACCTTCTATCTGCAGGAAAAGCAGGCTCGCTTTGACCGCCAGCTAAAGCAGTACGAGCAGGAGCAGGCGAAGCTGAAGCAGTTGGGCTTCACGGTGGAGCGGATGAAGGGCTGGGGCATCAACAACCGGGTGCTGTACCGCAGAGCCATGTCCATCCAGCACCGCATGGAACGGATTGAAAAGACGGAACGACCCACGAAGGAGAAAACCGTCCGGGCCCGCTTCGGAGAAAAGGAATTTCACGGCGACGAGGTTCTGTCGGTGAAGGGGCTGGGAAAGACCTTCGGTGACCGGAAGCTGTTTTCCGATGTGGAATTGCAGGTAGCCGGGGGAGAACGGATTGCCCTGCTGGGAGACAACGGCACAGGCAAAACCACCTTCCTGCGGGTGCTTCTGGGGGAGCTTGGCGGGGAAGGGAAGATCAAATTCGGCCCTTCCGTGAAGTGGGCATATCTGCCCCAGGTGATCCACTTCGATCACCCGGAGCGAACCCTCTACGACACCATGCTCTACGAAAAAAACTGCACGCCCCAGACTGCCCGTGATCGGTTGGGCGCCTTCCTCTTCTCCGGGGAGGACGTGTTCAAAACCGTGGGCACGCTCTCCGGCGGCGAACAGTCCAGACTGCGGCTTTGTATGCTCATGGACGAGAAAATCAATCTGCTGATTTTGGACGAGCCGACCAACCATCTGGACGTGGCCTCCAGAGAGTGGGTGGAGTGCGCCATTGACGAATATGAAGGGGCGCTGATCTTCGTCTCCCATGACCGATATTTTGTGGACAAGTTTGCCACCCGAATTTGGGAGCTGGAGGACGGCGGCATTCGGGACTATCCCTGCGGCTATGCCAAGTATCGTTCCATCAAGGAGCATGAGGCAGCCCGGAAGTACCAGCAGCCCAAAAAGAAGGAAAAGACTGTGAAGCCCGACCGGGGCAGCAAGGAGCTGGAAAAGCTGGTGCGCCGCCTGGAACGGGAGATCGACGCCCAGGAGCAGAAGCTGGCCGGGTTGGAGGAGGCGCTGAACGCCGTTTCCACCGACTATCAGGAGCTGCTGCGGCTGACGGAGGAGCGTCAGAGGGAAGAACAAATTCTGGAAGATCTGATGACCCGGTGGGAAGAAGCCGCCGGAGCACTGGATGGAAAATAAATCATTACTTGATTGGAGGATATTGATTATGAGTGAATGTAGCGGCAACTGCTCTTCCTGCGGCGAAAGCTGCAGCGAACGTGGCGCGGAAAGTCTGATTGCAAAGCTGAACGAAAAATCTTCTGTAAAGAAGGTCATTGCCGTGGTTTCCGGCAAGGGCGGCGTGGGCAAGAGCACGGTGACCTCAATGCTGGCGGTTGCCATGCAGCGGGCAGGGAAGCGGGTGGCCATTCTGGATGCGGACATCACCGGCCCGTCCATTCCCAAGAGCTTCGGCGTGACGGAATGTGCCGGAGCCACCGAGACGGCGCTCTACCCGGCGGTGACCGAAAAGGGCACCCAGATTATGTCCATCAACCTGCTGCTGGACAACGAAAACGATCCCGTTTTGTGGCGGGGGCCGATCATCGCCGGTGCGGTGAAGCAGTTCTGGACGGATGTGTATTGGGACAACGTGGACTATATGTTTGTGGATATGCCTCCCGGCACCGGCGACGTGCCCCTGACGGTGTTCCAGTCCCTGCCCATTGACGGGGTGATCATTGTTACCTCCCCCCAGGAGCTGGTCTCCATGATCGTGGAGAAGGCGGTAAAGATGGCGAATATGATGCACGTTCCCGTTCTGGGCGTGGTGGAAAACTACAGCTATTTCCGCTGCCCGGACTGCGGAAAGAAGCATGAAATTTTCGGGGCAAGCCATCTGGCAGAGATTGCCGAAGCCTACCATCTGCCGGTGCTGGCCCGTCTGCCCATTGATCCTCAGGTTGCTGAGAAGATCGACAGCGGCAGGGCAGAGGCGCTGGATACGGAGGAAATGGAGGCCGCGGTGGCGATTCTGGGGGACAGATAATTTTTTCGGAACCACAAGGAAGGAATTTCGTCAAAAGGGCAAGAACGTTTAGGAGGTTGCTATGATGAAACGAACGGTTGCGGCAGGGTTGGTTCTGCTGCTGATGATCTCACTTTTCACTGCCTGCGGCAATGATCTGCCTGCTGTCTACGTGCAGACGGTCAATGAGATAATGGGCTACGGCCCGGCGGGAGAGTACAACATCTGCGCCGGTGTGGTTGTGGCGCAAAATGAAACCAAAATTGAGCGGGATGAGAGCCGAAAGGTATCTGACCTGCGGGTTGCGGTGGGACAGTCCGTCCTTGCCGGCGAAGTGCTGTTTACCTATGACATGGAGGAAATTCAACTGTCAATTGACAAGGCAAAGCTGGAAATCGAACAGATGAAGAACAGCGTTTCCGATATGGCGACCCAGATTACCGAGCTGGAGAAGGAAAAGGCCAAGGCGGCGCAGGCGGATCAGCTTTCCTATACCGTCCGGATTCAGATGCTGGAGACGGACAAGAAGGAGGCGGAGTATAATATCTCCGTCAAGGAGCGGGAGTTGCAGAGCCTGCAAACCTCCGCCGGTTCCGGTGCGGTTACCGCACCCATCAGCGGCAAGGTGAAGGCGGTGAACGAAAACGGCGGCTATGACGATATGACCGGTCAGCCTCTGCCCTTCATTACCCTGATCGAGGACGGCGCCTACCGGGTGAAGGGAAAGGTCAATGAGCTGAACCGTCAGGACTTTTATGAAGGACAGACGGTGGTGGTGCGCTCCCGTGTGGACGAAACCATGGTCTGGAACGGCACCATTTCCATCATCGACACCGCCCCGGAAGAGTCCGGCAATAACAACAACATCTACTACGGTGTGGAGGACGAGATGACCTCCTCCAGCAGCTATCCCTTCTATATCCAACTGGACACCACCGAGGGTCTGCTGTTGGGACAGCACGTCTATATCGAGCCGGATATGGGTCAGCAGGAGGAGGAAACGGGACTGTGGCTGGACGCCTCCTACGTGTTCGGTTCTGAAACCGAGGGCTATTTTGTCTGGGCTGCCAATGACAAGGACGAAATTGAGAAACGGCCAGTCATTGTGGGTCTGACGGATGATATGCTCTACCGTTATGAGATTATCTCCGGCCTGACCGGGGAGGATCGGATCGCTTTCCCGGACGAGCGGGTACAGGAGGGCGCGCCTGTGACGGATACCCCCGTCGAGGAGGAGGTCAACCCGGAGGATTTCGTGGTCGACGACAATTCCGGGGAAGGTCAGGAGGATTACGGCGCCGGTGAGGATTTTGCGGAGGACTTCGGCTTCATCGAAGGGGACTTTGACAGCGTGGAGCCTG
>JAEDOJ010000175.1 GCA_016302015.1 Oscillospiraceae bacterium
TGGAAAAGGAGCTTCTCAAGGACGTGTCCCTCCATGTCACCGAGCAGGGCACCGACGCCTTCAACGTGGCGGGCCGGGGCGAAATGCACATTTCCATTTTGATTGAAACCATGCGCCGGGAGGGCTATGAGTTCCAGGTCAGCACGCCCCGTGTTCTGACGAAGATCATCGACGGCAAGGTCTGCGAGCCCATCGAACGGATGGTGGCAGACGTGCCTGAGACCTCCATGGGCTCCGTCATCGAAAAGATCGGCAAGCGGAAGGGCGATCTGGTCACCATGACCCCTGTGGGCAGTCGGTACCGTCTGGAATTTCTGGTTCCCTCCCGTGGCCTGTTCGGCTATCGGAATGAATTCTTGACCGACACCCGGGGCGAAGGCATTATGTCCTCCGTGCTGGATTCCTATGCGCCTCTGAAGGGCGAGATCGAGCGGAGAAAGACCGGTTCTCTGGTCTCCTTCGAGACCGGCGAAGCCTGTACCTACGGTCTGTATAACGCACAGGAGCGGGGTCAGCTCTTCATCGGCGCCGGCGTGGACGTCTATGCCGGTATGGTGGTGGGCATCTGCTCCCGAAACGAGGATATGACCGTCAACGTCTGCAAGAAGAAGCAGTTGACCAATATGCGGGCTTCCGGCGCTGACGAAGCCCTCCGTCTGACCAGCCCCAGAATTTTCTCTCTGGAGCAGTGTCTGGAATTTCTGGCGGACGACGAGCTGCTGGAGGTCACTCCCAAGAACCTCCGCATCCGCAAGCGGGAGCTGGATCACGGCCTCCGTATGCGCCAGTTGATGAAATCCAGAAATAATCAATAAGATAAGTGGCAAAAAAGCTCGACTTTCGGGCTTTTTTGCAATTTTCAGGAGGGTTGTCATAAAGGTGAAAAAGAAGAATAAGCTCCTTGGAAACGGCCTGCTGCTGTTCACCGCCCTGATCTGGGGCACCGCGTTTGTTTTCCAGCGTGTGGGCATGGAGAGCATTGAGCCGATCACATTTAATGCGGCGAGAATGGCTCTGGCGGCGCTTGCAACCGGGCTGGTCGCTCTCCTGACCCGGCGCAAAGAGCAGAATTTCCCGGTGGAAGAACGTAAGCAATACAGAAAAAACACGATTACCGGCGGAATCTGCTGCGGTTGCTTTCTGTCTCTGGCCAGCATCCTCCAGCAGATGGGGCTGGTTTATACCACAGCCGGAAAAGCGGGCTTCATTACCGCAATGTATATCCTCCTGGTTCCAATCCTCGGCTTTGTGTTTTTCAAGAAGAAAAACACATGGCTTGTCTGGTTATCGGTACTGCTTGGGGTGGCAGGAATGTATTTTCTGTGTATTTCGGGAGAGTTCCGACTCTCATACGGAGACGCCCTGATTTGTGGCTGTGCCCTTTTCTTCAGTTGTCATATTCTGTGCTGCGATTACTTTGTCAGGCGTGGTCATCCCATTTGGATTTCCGCAATTCAATTTGCGACGGCAACGGTGATTTCGTCCGTTGCCGCAATGCTTGCCGAGGAACCCAGTGTGGAGAAGCTGGTATCAGCCGCCATCCCCATCCTCTACTGCGGAGTTGTATCCGGCGGAATCGGCTATACCCTGCAGATTGTAGCGCAAAAGTATACGGATCCGACGATTGCGTCACTGCTTATGAGCATGGAATCCGTGTTTGCCGTAATTGCGGGCGTCCTCCTGTTGCAGGAACGGATGAGCGTCAGGGAACTATCAGGCTGCGTCATTATGCTTGTGGCGATTGTTCTGGTTCAGCTTCCACTGCCAAAAGGCAGGCGGTCTTTGAAAAAACCGTGACAGCTTTCGGTTTGTTGCTCTGATTATTTTTGATACCCTCTGAGGAGGGTATTACGAGCTTGCGCCGCACCCTTGCCTCCCTCTGGTAACCGCAAAAAAAATCCTCCGTATGGCTACGGAGGATTATTTTTACGGATTTACCACATTCTGGGGTTTTCCGGCGGTGAAGGCCTTCAGATTTTCCACGGTGATTTCATGGAGGCGAATTCTGGTTTCTCTGGGCGCCCAGGCAATATGGGGGGTCAGGAAACAGTTGGGTGCGGTCAGCAGGGGATTATCTCCTCGGATCGGCTCCCTGGACACCACGTCCGCCCCGTAGGCACGGAGCTTTCCCTCCGCCAGCGCTGCGGCAACGTCTGCCTCGTCGATCAGACCGCCCCGGGCGGTATTGATCAGAATGGCCTGATCTTTCATCTTTCCGATGGTCTCTCCACGGATCATACGGAGATTTTCACCAGTCTGGGGACAATGAAGGGATACAATGTCAGACCGCTTCAGCAAGTCTTCCAAGGACACAAACGCTCCGCCCTCCACCGGCTTTTCATGCCGGGCCGTGACCAACAGCTTCATACCAAAGGCCCGGGCGATTTTTCCCACCGCCTGTCCGATGGCGCCGTAACCGACCAGACCCATGGTCTTTCCCTGCAGCTCCGTCAAGGGACTGTTCCAGAAGCAAAAATCGGGACACTTCTCCCACTGACCCTCATGAACCGCCTGAGAGTGCAGACCCACCTGCTGGGTGATCTCCAGCAACAGGGCAAAGGTCATCTGCGCCACCGCCCCGGTGGAATAGCCGGGAACGTTGCAAACGGTGACTCCGTGGCTTTTTGCGGCGGCAATATCCACAATATTATAGCCCGTGGCGAGAATGGAAATCAGCTTCAAATTCCTGCACTGATCAAAAACCGCCTCATTGACCGGAGTTTTATTCAGCAGAACAATCTCCGCGTCTCCGATCCGCTCCGCCACCTCCTCCGGGGAAGTTCTGTCGTAAACCGTGACAGAGCCAAACTGGTTTAACGCCTCCCAGCTCAAATCCCCGGGATTGGAAGCATAACCGTCTAAAATTACAATTTTCATGCGCCCCAAAACTCCCTTGCCGCCTTACGCTGTACAAAAATATACCAGACGAGAATTGCCGGAGGTACGAGAATGGACGCAATATCCGCAAGGGTGCCTGCCAGCGGAGTATAAAAAATGATCAGTCCGTAGCCAATGGTGCACAGCAGAAACAGAAGAGAAAAAATCAACAGCTTGGGAAGAATAAAATCAATAAAACCGTCTACATCCAGACAGTCCTCCGGCTTGCAGCCGCCGGGGTACATGAACTTATTCGGAAAGAGATAATATTCCTTCCGGAGACGAAGATAAGTGTAGAAAAAATAAATTGTACAGCCTGCCAGCATGATGATCATGAGGATGCTGAGCATATCATCCATGCCTTGAAAAATCGATCCGTTTTGCGCCGGTTCCGTGGCGGTTTCTGTCAGACGCACCAGAAAAGGATTCATAAATTTTCCTCCAATCAATGTACTGGATTTATTATAGCAAGTCCCGGGTTTGAATGCAACCAAAAGATTTCCGGTGGAAAACCTTGTTTTTCCTTTTTTTCTGTGGTAAAATAATCTCTGTATGTATAAAATTTGGAGGAAAACAATGTCAACCTTACAAAATGAAATCAATCGCCGCCGCACTTTTGCCATTATTTCCCATCCGGACGCCGGCAAAACCACCTTAACCGAGAAATTTCTCCTCTACGGCGG
>JAEDOJ010000176.1 GCA_016302015.1 Oscillospiraceae bacterium
CGCTGGACAATGTTCACTTTGAACTGCGTTCCGGTGAAGTCATGGCTCTGCTGGGGGAGAACGGCGCAGGCAAATCCACGCTGATGAAAATCCTCAGCGGCGTGTACACCAGAGACAGCGGCACAGTTGAGATTTTTGGCAAGGTTTATGACGATCTGACACCCAAGCAGGCCCAGCAGCTGGGTGTGGCCATCATCCATCAGGAGCTGAATATGTGCCCCCATCTGAGCGTGGCAGAGAATATGTTCCTGGGCCGGGAGAAGATGAAGGGCTTCACGGTGGACCACAAGGCCATGGAAGCAGAGGCCAAGCAGATTCTGGACGATCTGTGTATTGACATCTCCCCCAGCGAAACTGTCGGCAACCTGCCGGTTTCCAAACAGCAGATGGTGGAAATTGCCAAGGCCCTGTCCATCAACGCCCGGGTGCTGATTATGGACGAACCCACCTCCGCTCTGACCGCTAAGGAAATTGACGAGCTGTTCCGCATCATCCGCAAGCTTCGTGATGACGGCTGCGGCATCGTTTACATCTCCCACCGTCTGGAAGAGCTTCAGCACATTGTTGACCGGGTCACCATCATGCGGGACGGCCAGTATATCACCTCCATGAATTTCAAGGATGCTACCATGGATGAGATCATCACCAACATGGTCGGCCGGGAAATCAAGGAGAAGTTCCCCCGGGTGGAATGCGAAAAGGGCGAGAAAATCTTTGAAGTTCGCAACCTCAACGCCGGACGTATGGTGCGGGATGTGAACTTCGAGGTTTATGCCGGTGAAATCGTAGGCTTCGCCGGATTGATGGGCGCAGGCCGTACCGAAACCACCCGAGCTATCTTCGGCGTGGATCCTAAGGACTCCGGTGAAATATATCTGGACGGTAAGCTTGTTACCATTCACTCCCCCGCCGATGCAATCAAGGCCGGTATCGTGCTGGCGCCCGAAGACCGGAAAAAGGACGGTCTGTGCACCAAGCTTCCCATCCGGGAAAACATCGCGCTGCCCAATCTGGATCTGCTGTGCAACAAGCTGGGCGTGGTCAACCGAAAAAAAGAGGACGCCATGTGCGCCAAGGCAGTCTCCGATCTGAAGATCAAGACACCCAACGTGGAGATTGATGCCGGTGGTCTGTCCGGCGGCAACCAGCAGAAGGTTGTTGTGGGCAAGTGGCTGGCACGGAACTCCCGGGTTGTCATCTTTGACGAGCCTACCCGCGGCATTGACGTTGCTGCGAAAGTGGAGATTTACAACCTGATGAACCAGCTCAAGCAGCAGGGGATTGCGGTCATGTTCGTCTCCTCTGAAATGCCGGAGGTCATGGGCATCGCAGACCGGATTATCATCATGTGCGACGGACGCATCACCGGTGAGGTCAAGGCACGGCAGACAACCCAGACCGAAATTCTGACCCTGGCAACCAAGTTCGAGAATAAGTTTGCAGCAGAAGCCAACTAAGGAGGAACGGAAACAATGAGCACCCTGAATGAAAATAAAAACAAAATTACTGCTATCCGCGGCATGGGCGCCGCGCTGGTGGGATTCGCAGGCTGGATTGTGCTGTACATCGTCTTTGGCCTGATTGAGCCCAACATCTTCACCGTCAACAATATACTGAACCTGCTGCGCTCCATGGCGAAGTACCTTCTGGTGGGTGTCGGTCAGGGTGTCATCCTGATTACCGGCAACATCGACCTGTCCATCGGTTCCGTGGTCGCCATGTCCGCCATGATCTCCGCCACCATGATGAGCAAGGGCATTGCCGCCATCATTGCTATCATTGCAGCCATTGCCTGCTGCCTGGTCGTGGGCGTCATAAACGGCCTGCTGGTCGGCAAGTTCAAGCTGCCTCCCTTCATCGCCACCCTGGGCACCATGTTCTGTGCCAGAGGCGTTGCGTATCTGGCAAACGGCAACCGCAATACCGATGCCATTGTTTCCGGTCTCGGCAAGGAAGCCGGCGACGCGTTCCAGAACTTCTTCTACTACGGCAAGACCCTGGGCATCTACAACGCCTTCTGGATTGCCTTCGTAATCTTCCTCGTAGTCTTCTTCATCATGAGCAAGACCCGCACCGGCCGCCACATTTACGCCATTGGCTCCAACGTGGAAGCCGCTAAGCTGTCCGGCATCAACGTGTTCGCCACTACCACCAAGGCTTATCTCATCAGCGCCTTCTGCGCCGCTGTAGTCGGTCTGATCCTGGCTGGTCAGGCTGGCATGGGCAACATGGAAGCTGGTAACTCTTACGAGATGTACGGTGTTGCCGCAGGCGTTATCGGCGGTATCTCTCCTCTGGGCGGCAGCGGCCTGCTGCTGGGTGCCTTCGCAGGTGCCGGCGTGTGGCAGACACTGGAGAACGGCCTGGGCATCATCGGCGCCCCTGTTGGTATCCAGAGAATTGTTATCGGCGTCATCGTTGCCGGTGCCGTGCTGATTGACGTGGTATTCCGTCAGGGTACCAAGAAAGCTAAGAAATAACTTCATTCCGTTATTTTCGCGGAAGAATCCGCGTAAATAAATATAATTTAGGAGGAACAACAATGAAAAAGGCATTCTCTATCCTGCTGTGTCTGGCTATGATTCTGAGCCTGATGGCAGGCTGCTCCAGCGGCGACAAGCCCGCTGCCGCAAACTCCGGCGAATCCTACAAGA
This sequence comes from Oscillospiraceae bacterium, assembly GCA_016302015.1. Next base: position 2,655 of record JAEDOJ010000176.1, read on the forward strand.
TCGCCCTGATCACCATGGACTCCATCGACCAGCACTGGATCACCCTGAAGGAAGGCGCTGAAAAGGCTGCCGCTGAGCTGGGTGTTGAGCTGACCTTCATGGCTCCCAACACCAAGGACGACGCGCTGCAGATCGAGCAGGTCAACAACGCCGTCTCCGCTGGCAATAAGGCAATCATCGTTGCCGCCAACGGCCCCGACGCTATCTCTTCCGCTCTGAAGGAAGCTGCTGCCGCCGGTGTTAAGATCGTCTACGTTGATTCTCCCGCCAATGTTGACGCAGAAGCCACTTTCTCCACCGATAACACTGCTGCCGGCAAGACCGCCGGTGAAACCATGATCGCTGAGCTGACCGCCAAGGGCATCACCTCCGGCAAGATCGGCATCGTCAACGTCAACGCTGCTACCGCTTCCACTGTTGCCCGTGAAACCGGCTTCCGTGCCGCTTTCGAGGGCACCGGCTTCGAACTGCTGGAAACCCAGTATGGCGAAGGCGACGCTGCGAAGTCCCAGTCCATCGCGGAAAACTACATCACCCAGGGCGTTGTGGGTATCTTCGGCTGTAACGAAGGCTCCACCAACGGCGCTGGCAACGCTGTCAAGGCCGCCGGTGCAGACGTGGTCTGCGTTGGCTTCGACAAGTCGGATGCCATCATGGGCCTGATTGAGGATGGCTACATTCTGGCTACCATGGCTCAGAACCCCGACGTTATGGGCTACGAAGGCGTTAAGGCTGCTGTTGCTGCTCTGAAGGGCGAGAACCTGGGCGGCGCTGTCACCGATACCGGCGTTTCTGTTCTGAAGGCTACCTCCTCTGCTGCCGCTGAGACTCCCGTTGCCGCAGCCGGCGACTACAAGCTCGCTCTGATCACCATGGACTCCATCGACCAGCACTGGATCACCC
>JAEDOJ010000177.1 GCA_016302015.1 Oscillospiraceae bacterium
GCCTCCCTCTTAGGAGAGTATTGTGATTTTGCACCGCACTTCTGCCTCCCTCTGATGAGAGAGGTGGCAAAACCGAAAAAATCTTACAATCGACAGCTTTTTTCTCTCCCTCAGGCGGCTGTGCCGCCAGCTCCCTCATCAGAGGGAGCCCTGGATGGTGCAAACCCGGAGTTTTCCGAGAGGCTTGAATGGTGCTTCTATGGAATTATACGCCCAGTTTTTCCAGCGCCGCCAGCTTCAGGCAGACGCAGAAAATTTCCATGGCCTGTTTCAGCTCCTCCACCGGGGGAAGGCTGGGGGCAATGCGGATATTACTGTCCTGCGGGTCCTTGCCGTAGGGGAAGGTGGCGCCTGCGCCGGTCATGACCACCCCCGCCTCCTTCATCAGCGCAACCACCCGCTTCGCCGTGCCGGGCATGGCGTTCAGAGAGACAAAATACCCGCCCTTGGGGCTGGTCCACCGGGCAATCTCCAGAGGCGCAATCTCCGTCTCCAGAGCAGTCAGCACCGCCGCAAACTTCGGCGCAAGAATCTCTCCGTGCCGCTTCATCAGCGCCAGCGTGGTTTCCTTATCCTTCAAATACCGGACATGACGAAGCTGATTTACCTTGTCATAGCTGATGGTCTCCACGGTCAGGAGACTTTCCATATACTTCTGATTCTCCACGGAGGCCGCCATCACCGCAACACCCGCCCCGGGGAAGGTGATCTTGGAGGTGGAAGCAAACTCATAGACCATGTCCGGGTTTCCCGCCTCCCTGCAAAGGGTCAGCATATCCCGGAAGGGAACAAAGTCCGTGAAAATTTCATGAACGCAGTAGGCATTATCCCACATCAGAGCAAAATCCGCCGCCGCAGGCTTCAGCTTTGCGATCCGATTTACGGTTTCCTCGGAATAGACAATCCCGTCGGGGTTGGAATACTTGGGAACGCACCACATTCCCTTCACCGCCGGGTCCTTGACCCACTCCTCCACCACAGCCATATCCGGGCCGTTTTCGGTCATGGGAACGGTGATCATCTCCATGCCGAAGGACTGGGAAATCTTAAAATGACGGTCATAGCCGGGAGCGGGACAGAGGAATTTGACGGTTTCCTCCTTCGCCCAGGGTCTGGGGGAGTTCTTCAGGCCGTGGGTATAGGCCTTGGCGATCAGGTCGTACATCAGGTTCAGGCTGGCATTGCCGCCCACCAGAATTTCCTCCGGCTTGGTGCCCAAAAGCTCCGCAAAGAGCTTTTTCGCCGAGGGAATGCCGGTCAGCTCGCCGTAGTTCCGCACATCCAGGCCGCTGTCCATGCAGTCCTCCGGACTTTTCAGTACCGTCAGCAGGTCGCTGACCAGATCCAACTGCTCCTTCCCCGGCTTGCCCCGGGCCATATTCAGGGAAAGTCCCCGGCTCTGATGGGCTTCATAGGTCTTTTTCAGGTCGGCATATTCTGCCTGCCGCTCCTGTAATGTCATGTCACTATATTTTTTCATGGGATAACCTCCTGTCAAGATGTTCTCAGATAGTGGGCTGGGCCGTCATCATCCATCAGCGTCAGCTCCCGGCCGTCAAGCAGATATTCGTATTGCACCTCATAGGGATTGGTTCCCTGGGTGATTTCACAGTATATGGTATGACCGGACACCCCATAGGTGCCGTAAATCGTCCCCATATCACTGCCCCGATAGACGGAGCTGACGCTCAGGTCACCGTTTTCATAGAAGGTGATGGTCTCGATCATGTCCAGCTCACCCGCATCGGCGGAAACCCACACCCCGGGCAAATCCTCGGGAATGGTCAGGACAGTAGGCTCCGTGGAGACGGGTTCGGTTTCCTTCCCCCCTTCGCCGCAGGCCGCCAACAGCAGGCACACCAGCAGGACAGACAATATTCGTTTCATCTCATGACCCCTTTCTGAAGCAGAGACGGAAGCTCTCTTCTCCGTTTTCCTTCACGCCCCGGACATAAAAACCGTCGGTTTCCCCGGTTTCCAGAGACAAAACCTCGCCTTCAAAGCATTCTCTGGCATAAATAACTTCCAGAATTTGGTAGTTCTCCTTGGTGAACGCCTCCCCATGGCGGATATAACACACATTGTTCAAGTGGCCGTTGGCGTCGATTTCCTCCGGACTGACCCGCCACGAGCCGGCATACTGCATGTCCTCCGGGATATTCAGGTGGCGCAGAGCGCCGCTTCGCTCCGGCGTGGGCGTGGGGAGGGTTGCCATGAGGGGCACGGTTTTCATATTCACCAGCTTCCGCTGGTTTTCGTCCACCAGTCCCCAGGTCTGCACCGCCGTACCGAAGACCCCGTCCCCGTCCCGCAGAGTGAAATCCCGCAGACTGGTGGCAAAGGTCGGCTTCCGCAGGAAGGTCTCCACGGTAATCTGTCCCCTGGGTTGGCGGTAAAGCTCCAGTCGGCACCGCACCAGCATCCAGAGCAGGCCGAAGTCTCCCAGCATCCGGTCATGGTCGATGGCCAGATCGATGCTGTGCTCCACCGCCGCCTTCTCCAGAGCGGCCATAAGGTGGGAAAAAGATGCTCCCTCCGAATATGTGACAGTAAATTTTTCCTGCATGGAGATTCCTCCCGGCTGTTTTTCCTGCTATTTTATCACGAAGTTTTTTCCCCGTCAACCATTATCCCTGCATAAATTCGCTCACCGGCAGCCAGGCGGTGAGAACTTGCCTGACCTCCCGCACCAGATCACGGGAATAGAGCAGGTCATCGGGGGGACAATCCCGGATGGCCATAAAATTTTTCAGAGCGAAATAAGGCGCCAGTCGTTCGTCCTGACAGGGCTTCGGACGGGCATAGTGATCCCCGTCCAAGGCCACGCCGCTGGCCTTCTCCGCCTGTTTCACCAGCTTCAGAAACTGGTCCGCGTGGTCGGTGAGCTTGATCCGGAGGGCTTCCATGGCGGCAGCCTTCCCGGCATAGTACAAAAAGCCGTAGCGATAGCCCTCCGGCCGCAGTTCAAAGCACAGACAGGGATGCTCCAGCCAGGGGCCGCCGTCTCTGCGGAAGCAGAACCACAGGCTGTCCTTATAAAAGGTGGAGGGATGCATCCGCATATCCCGATAAATCCGGGAAAGGTGGAGCCGCAGTCCGGGAACCTGCTCAAAGTCCGGCGCCAGCTCCGCCGCCAGCGCCTTCATGGGCTCGTAAAGCGCCCGCTGGTACTGGGATTTGTGCTCCGCAAACCATTCCCGGTTGTTATTGAATCGAATTCCCCAGAGAAAATCCAACGCCTCCGGGGTAAAACCCTGAAATTCCATAATTTTTTCCTCGAAAAACATATTCTTTGTTGACGATATTCCCCTCCGAGGGAGGAGGTAAGTCTGTACAAGCCAGATGGCTCCCTCTGAGGTAGGGGACGATAGATTTGTACAATCCAAGCGGCTCCCTCTGAGGAGGGAGCTGGCGGGGTCGCCGTCTGAGGGAGAGAAAAATCCAACAAATGTTAGAAATTTCTGTTAAAACGGTGCGGTTCAGGTCTCTCCCTCCGTCAAAACCTTCGGTTTTGCCACCTCCCTCCTCAGAGG
>JAEDOJ010000178.1 GCA_016302015.1 Oscillospiraceae bacterium
AACCTTCTGGTTTCCTCGCACCAAAGGCTCCCTTGTGCAAAGGGAGCTGGCACGGCTTTCGCCGTGGCTGAGGGATTGTCCTGTGAAAAGTTTCGATTATCCCGGAATTCGGATGAAAATCCTCAGCTTTTCCTCTGTCAACCCCTCCGGGTCACCCATGGGCGACCCACCTCCCCTTGCACAGGGGAGACTATGGCCTGTGCGAATCTAAGCTCTTTCAATTCTGTATCGGCCTCCTGCCGTCCTCGCCGGAGGGAGTTTTTACGGAATTCTCCTGCTTGGCTTTAAGTACCGCTCCTCCTCGGAGAAGACGCAGCCGCAGTATTTCTGGATATACATCCCCAGCTCTCTGGCTCGCTCCTGCCCGGCTCGGAAATAGGGTCGGAAATCCCGGTACAAAAACCGGACGCCGTACTCCATGGCGGCTCGCTCCCCCACCTCCCGCATCAGCTCGTGCTGCTGGTAGGGACTGATGAACAGAGAGGAGGTAAAGCTGTCAAAGCCCCCCTCCGCCGCCATCCGCGCCGCGGCGTACAGGCGGATTTCATAGCACTTCACACAGCGGTTGCCGATATCCTCCGCCACCGCCCGGACAAAGGGCCGCAGAGCGTACTCGTCCCGCTCTATCAGCGGCAGCTCCACCCCTTGGGCATACTCCCGCAGACAGTTCCGCCGGGAACGGTACTCCGTAAAGGGATGAATATTGGGGTTATACCAGAAGCCGGTCAGCTCCTGTCCCTCCGCCCTCAGCACGTCTATGCACTGGTTGGCGCAGGGGGCACAGCAGATATGCAGTAAGGTCTTCATAACAGCGTCCTTCCTTCCTTGGTTATTTTCAGTATACCACACCATGGCCTCCCTGTCAAAAATCAATGGGGATTTTTGTGTACTATTCCCTGTGGCATTGACTTTTTATCTGTGGTATGATAACCATGTAAGAATTTTGAAGAAAGGGTGTTTCCTATGGATGCAACAAGCTTACAGCACGCTTTGGAAGAGAAACAGTTCCTCGTCTCCGTTGCCATGGGAGAAAAAAAGGCAGAGCTGGTGCTGAAAAACGCCACCTATGTCAACGTATTCTCCAACGAGCTTTGCCAGGGTGATATCGCCGTGGCAAGGGGCGTGGTCGCCGGCATCGGCAGCTATGAGGGCGAAACTGAGGTGGATGTTTCCGGGAAGATCGTCTGTCCCGGCTTTATTGACGCCCATATCCATCTGGAATCCTCTCTGGTTTCCCCCAAGGAATTTGTCAAGGCCGTTGTGCCCCACGGCACCACCGCCGTCATTACCGATCCCCACGAAATCACCAACGTCATGGGCACCGACGGCATCGACTATATGCTCCAGGCCACGGAAAACCTCCCCATGGACGTGTATTTCATGCTCCCAAGCTGCGTTCCCGCCACGCCCCTGGACGAAGCCGGCGCAGAGCTGGACTGGCAGGCCATCGACCGGTTCTACACCCATCCCAGAGTCCGGGGTCTGGCAGAGGTGATGAACTCCTTCGGCGTGGTTCACAACGATCCTGAGGTACTGAAAAAAATCGCCGCCGCCCAGCTCCACGGCAAAAATGTGGACGGTCACGCACCCGGAATTGCAGGCAAGGAGCTGGCTGCCTACGCCGCCTCCGGCGTCTACTCCGACCACGAATGCTCCGACCCGGTGGATGCCCTGAACAAGCTGAAAAACGGTCAGTACATCATGGTGCGGGACGGCACCGCCGCCAGAAATCTGGACGCGCTGGCCGGTCTTTTGAAGGAATCCTACTACGACCGCTGTCTGTTCTGCACCGACGACAAGCACCCCATCGATCTGCTGGAAAAGGGTCACATCGACTACCTCATTAAAAAGGCCCTGGGTCACGGGGTCGATCCCATCCGTGCGGTGAAGGCGGCCTCCATCAACGCCGCAAACTACTTCGGTCTCCCCCGCCGGGGCGCCATCGCCCCCGGATATCAGGCGGATTTTGCCGTCATTGATAATTTCGAGAGCTTCCACGTGGAGCGGGTGTATCACAAGGGTGCGCTGTCCTACGACGGTCAGGTACAGCCCTTCGCCCCTCCGGAGGTGGAGGAGGCTCTGGTTTCCCACGCCCACAACACCTTCCGTCTGGCGAAGCTCACCGCTGAGGATTTCCGCTGCGACGGCGCTCAGGGCATCATCGGTCTGGTGGCCGGGGAGATCATCTCCACCAACAACGGCAAGACGGATCACATCGACCCGGAGCGGGACATTCTCCGCATTGCCGTGGTGGAGCGGCACAAAAACACCGGCCACATCGGTCTGGGCTACATTCAGGGCTACGGCATAAAGCGGGGCGCGGTGGCCACCTCCATTTCCCATGATTCCCACAATATTATTGTGGTGGGAGCCAACGAGGAGGATATGGCCTTTGCCGCCAACCGGATTGCGGAAAACCGGGGCGGTATTGTGGTGGTGGATCAGGGTCAGGTTCTGGGAGAGGTCATACTGGAAATCGCCGGCCTGATGAGCGACGAAAGTCTGGTGGAGATCAACGCCCGGCTGGAGGAGGCCAAGGCCAGAGCGGCAGAGCTGGGCGCTTCTCAGGAAATCGACCCCTTTATGACTCTGTCCTTCATGTCTCTGCCGGTCATCCCCGCCCTGCGGCTCACCACCCGGGGGATGGTGGATGTTTTCACCCAGCAATTTTTGTAAGCCCTTGCATTTTTTCGGAAATATGATATGATGATTCCCGAAAAAAAGGGGGTCTGTCTATGAAAAAGGAGCGGCTTTACCCCCTGGACAACCTGAAATTTCTTCTGATTTTTGCGGTTGTCCTGGGGCATCTTCTGGAAATTACGCCGGAGTTCAGGGGGAAACTGCTGATTCTGCGGATCATTTATTCCTTCCATATGCCTGCGTTCCTGTTTTTGGCAGGGTGGTTCGGAAAATTCCGCCCAAGAAAAATTGCATTCCACTTCCTGTATCCCTACCTTCTTTTTCAGGTTTTCTATCTTCTGTCCTCCCAGTACATCTGGACGGGGAACGAGCAGGACCTGCTTTTTTCCGTGCCTTACTGGCTCCTCTGGTATCTCCTGGCGCTCATTTTCTACTACCTTCTCCTGCCCATGGTGGACGTGACAGCCCGGTGGAAGCAGGCGGTTATTCTGATCGTCAGCGTCTGCGCCGCCCTCTATGCGGGCAAGGACAGCCATGTGGGCTACCTCTTCTCCTCCGGCCGGTTCTTTGCCTTCCTGCCCTTCTTCCTGCTGGGCTTCTACATGGGAAAGGGTCAACACCTTCCCCTGTCCGCCAGACCCCTCGGCCTGCGGCTGACGGCGGGACTGACCTGTCTGGGGGGCGTGGTTCTGTCCTGCCTCTATCTGTGGAAGCGGGAGGACATCACTCTGGAGATGATGTACGGGGTCAATTCCTATGAGACCACCCAATCCGGCCCGGTTCAGCGGCTGATCCTCATGGCCATCGCTCTGGTCTGGATTTTCTTCCTCCTCACCGCCGTGGCGCCCCTGCTGAACCGGAAACTTCCGGTGATCTCCACCCTGGGAA
>JAEDOJ010000014.1 GCA_016302015.1 Oscillospiraceae bacterium
AGGGCGTGGAAGACTTCCACGGCGAAATGGACTTCAAGGTTGCCGGTACCACCGAAGGTATCACCGCCATTCAGATGGATCTGAAGAACAAGGGTCTGACCATGGAAATCATTGCGGACGCTCTGGAACGCTGCCGTAAGGCTCGTCTGGAGATTCTGGAGCAGGTCATGCTGCCCTGCATCGCCGAGCCTCGTCCCGAGGTTTCCGAGTTTGCCCCCAAGATGATCTCCATGAAGATTCCCGTGGAGAAGATCCGGGAGGTCATCGGCTCCGGCGGCAAGACCATTCAGAAGATCTGTGCCGACACCGGCGCTAAGGTTGACATCGATGACGAAGGCAACGTCTTCATCGCCGCTGTGGACAGCGCTGCCGGCAACGCCGCCAAGAAGATGATCGACGACATCTGCTTCGTTCCCGAGGTGGGCGCTCTGTACTACGGAAAGGTCGTCCGCATCCTGCCCATCGGCGCCTTCGTGGAGATCGCTCCCGGCCACGACGGCATGGTTCATATCTCCAAGCTGGAAAACCGCCGTGTGGAAAAGGTGGAAGACGTGCTGAACATCGGCGACATGACCTGGGTCAAGTTCATGGGCTTTGACGAGAAGGGTCGCGCAAACTTCAGCCGCAAGGACGCTCTGAAGGAGCTTGCGGAGTCCGAGCAGAACTAACATGATATGCAAAACTCCCTGACGCCATCGTCAGGGAGTTTTTGTATGCTTATCAAAATTTATACGTGAAAATTATCCGGTTTTTCTGCCCGCAGGCCGAAATACCACTCGATGGCATCGGCAATCCGTCGGCAGGCATTACCGTCGCCGTAGGGATTCACGGCATGAGCCATCTGCTCATAAATATCAGGCTGTTCCAAAAGCTCGTTTGCCAGCTTGACGATGTGGTCATACTCCACGCCCGCCAGCTTGACCGTGCCTGCGGCCACCGCTTCGGGGCGTTCCGTCTCTCTGCGCAGCACCAGCACAGGCTTACCCATGGCAGGAGCCTCCTCCTGAAGGCCGCCGGAGTCCGTCATGACAAAATGGCAGCGAGCGATCAGGTTATGCATTTCCTCCACGTCCACAGGATCGATCAGATGAATCCGATCCACTCCCCCCAATTCCCGGGCGGCACAGTCCCGGACAGCGGGACTCAAATGGACGGGATATACAACTTCAATCTCCGGGTGGGTCAGGACGATGTGCTTCACCGCCCGGAAAATCTGCTTCATGGGTTCTCCGTAATTCTCCCGGCGGTGACAGGTCAGGGCAATCACCGGCTTGGCATCGAAATCCAACCCGTTCAACACGGGAGTGGAAAAGGCAAAATCCTTACGAACCGTGGTTTTCATGGCATCGATCACGGTATTGCCTGTGATAAAGGTCTCGCCCTGAACCGCTTCCCTGCGCAAATTCTCCCCATTGGCGGTGGTGGGGGAAAAGTGGAGGGCTGCAATATCCCCTACCAAAGTGCGGTTCATCTCCTCCGGGAAGGGGGAATATTTGTCATAGGTGCGAAGGCCGGCTTCCACATGGCCTACCGGCACCTTGTGGTAGAAGGCAGCGAGCGCGCCGGCAAAGGTGGTGGAGGTATCCCCGTGAACCAACACCAGGTCAGGCTTTGCCTCCTGCAGCACATCCTCCATGCCCAGAATTGCACGGGTGGTGATGGAGGAGAGGGTCTGCTGCTTCTGCATGATATTCAGGTCATAGTCCGCCTTCAGGCGAAAAATATCCATAACGGAATCCAGCATTTCCCGATGCTGACCCGTAAGGCAGCAAAGGCTTTCGATTCCCTCCCGGTTCGCCAGCTCCTGCACCAGAGGCGCCATTTTGATTGCCTCCGGCCGGGTGCCGAACACCGACATGACCTTAATCTTCTTCATGCTTGTCCTCCTCTTTGGGCGCTTCCTCGTTCTTTTTGTGGTGGGTGCTGAAGATCAGCCCCATGCCGATGGCTCCAACCACCACAACGGCGCCGAGGAAGATCATGGCCTGCACCTCGCCCCGGTCGGTGAGCACCACAGCGGACAGACCCAAAATGGCAGAGAGCAGGTAGGAAATCGCCACCGCCTGCTTTTGGGAGAAGCCCATATCAATCAGCCGGTGGTGGACATGGCCACGGTCGGCGTGCATGGGACTCTGTCCCTTGGCAAGGCGGCGGATCACCGCAAAGCAGATGTCGAAAATCGGCAGCCCCAAGACCAGGAAGGGCACCGCAAAGGAGATGACGGCGTAGGTCTTAAACAGGCCGAAGATGGAGACAGAGGCCAGCATAAACCCAAGGAAGGTGGAGCCGGTGTCCCCCATAAAAATTTTGGCGGGATTAAAGTTGTAGGGAATAAAGCCCACGCAGGCGCCCACCAGGGCCGCCAGAATAATTGCGGAGGCGACGGCAGTAGCGTCGGGCACCAGAATCAGCGCGACAATCAGCATGGCGCCTGCGGAAATTGCGGAAACGCCGGCCGCCAGGCCGTCCAGACCGTCGATAAAATTGACGGCGTTGGTGATGGCAACAATCCAGATCACGCTCAGGGGATAGGACAGCCAGCCGGGCAGGGTGAAGCCCAGAAAATGCTCGATCCGGCAGCCATGGGTCACCACGATAATTGCGGCAAGGATTTGGACAAGAAACTTGGGCAGAGCCTTCAGGGTAAGAATGTCGTCCAGCACGCCTAAAATCACGATCAGAACCGCACCGAACAGAATTCCCTGAATTTCCCGATTGATTTTGCCGAAAATCAGGAAGCTGACCATAAAAGCCAGAAAAATGGCAAGACCGCCCATCCGGGGGATGGGAACGTGGTGCATCCGCCGCTCGTCCTTTGGAACGTCCATGCAGCCGATTTTCACGGCAAACATTTTGACCAGCGGGGTCAGGGCAAAGGCCAAAATCGCCGCACAGACCAGCGCCAGACCCACCTTATAGAAAATATTGGGATCTAAAACCATAGGTAGATACCTCCCGGCATCAGCGGGCTACGAAGCCCACCTTTTTATAGACCTTTCGCAGGGTTTTTTCAGCAATATAGGAGGCCTTCTGTGCGCCCTCCTCGCAGACCTTCTGCAAATATGCCTTATCTGCCAGCAGACGGGTGGACTCCTCCCGGATAGGACGGAGCAGCTCCACCACGGACTCGCCAACCGCCTTCTTGAAATCACCATAGCCGCGGCCGGCAAATTCCTCCTCGATCTGGGCAAAGCTGCGCCCGGTGGTGGCGGAATAGATGGTCATCAGATTGGAGACGCCCTTCTTGTTTTCCGGGTCGTAGCGAACCTCGGACTCGCAGTCCGTGATGGCTCTCTTGAACAGGCGCATAATGTCCTCGGGCTTATCCATCAGGCAGACCCGTCCGGGGTCTTCGTTTTCCGACTTGGACATTTTGGCCTCCGGGTTGGCCAGGCTCATGATCCGGGCGCCCACCTTGGGGATGTAGGGCTCAGGCATCTTAAACACGTCGCCGTAAATCCCGTTGAAGCGTTTTGCAATGTCACGAGTCAGCTCTACATGCTGCTTCTGATCCTCGCCCACAGGAACGTAATCCGCCTGATACAGCAGAATATCCGCAGCCATCAGGGCGGGATAGGTAAACAGGCCGCCGTTGATGTTGTCGGCATTTTTTGCGGACTTATCCTTGAACTGGGTCATCCGGCTCAGCTCACCGAACATGGCATAGCAATTCAGGACCCAGCCAAGCTCGGCGTGCTGGTGGACGTGGCTCTGGAAAAACAGGACGTTTTTCTCCGGGTCAAGGCCGCAGGCGATGTACTGGGCCAACTGCGCCAGGGAACGGCGGCGCAGGTCGGCGGGGTTCTGGCGGACGGTGATGGAGTGGAGGTCTGCCATGAAATAGTAGCAGTCAAATTCGTCGGCACGATCCTTCCAATTCCGAATGGCGCCCAAATAAGAGCCCAGGGTCAGGTCGCCGGAGGGTTTGATACCGGAAAGCATCCGTTTTTTTGCAACGGGCTGGAGAGTTTCGTTCATAAAAATCACACTTTCTATGTTTTGAGGCGTAACACCCCAAAATAATTTTTTATATTATATAGTATCCCCTACTGTTTGTCAAGCAGGAGGGTCAGGCGATCCATAATGGCTCCAATGGCATAGAAGGTGGTCTCATAGTGGAGATACCGGGGCGTCAGCCGATCCCAGAGGAACTGAATCTGGACAGGAAAGTCCTCGTCGGCGTCCCAGAAGCGGAGCAGGACGGTGAATTGAGGCATCAGAGGAAGAATACAGGCGTAATCTCCCTTGTCTGCGGGGCTTGCTCCCATTTTCTCACAGATTTTTTTCAACTGCTCCCGTTTTCCGGCAAAGGGAGCGGCAAGAGAACCAGAAATCCCCAAGCTGCCAGAAAGGGTGCCGCCCCGGACGGCGTTCAGGCTCTCATGGGCGCACCATATGCCGGAACACACCGCCGGGCCGTAGGGATTGGTCAGGTAGTCAAAGGCCGTCATGGCAACGCCGAAGGGGGCGTCTCCCCCCTTTCGGTCTGTCATATGGCCGGTGACAGGGTCAATGAAATACTGTTCGTCCAGAAAGGGGAAGACGATGGAGCCGCCTTCCCATGAGAGGGAAAATTTTTCCGCCACCGCCTTCAGGTCGTAGGCGGCAAAAGCCCGCTCCGCCGCCTGCACCTGCAAAACATAGTTGGATACTTTCATTTTTTCCTCCGTTTCTTCAAATAGCGCTCCGCTGCGGACAACTGTGCCGGGGTGGGCGCCTTGGGCTGGGGCTTCCCCGGTTGTTTCCCTTGCTTTTTCCTGCCCCTGTCCGGCTTTGGCGGGGTTTTCTTCGGAGGCGTCTCTCCCTTCCGGGGGCGGATGAGGCAGGTTTTCTCATAACCGATCAAATCGGTTCTCCCCGCCTTTTCCAGCGCTTCATGCACCAGCCCATAATTTTTCGGGTCACGGTACTGGATCAAGGCTCTCTGCATGGCCTTTTCGTGGGGATTGGTGGGAACGTAAACCGGCTTCATGGTGCGGGGATCCAGACCGGTGTAATACATGACCGTGGAGATGGTGGAGGGCGTGGGATAGAAATCCTGCACCTGCTCCGGCATATAGCCCAGATCCCGGATATATTCCGCCAGCTCCACGGCCTCCTTCATGGAAGAGCCGGGGTGGGAACTCATGAGATAGGGAACCAAATACTGCTTCAATCCCAGCTTTTCATTGAGTTTTTCGTATTTTCGGCAGAATTTTTTGTAAACCGCCTGAGGCGGCTTGCCCATATACTTCAGAACCCGGTCGGAGACGTGCTCCGGGGCAACCTTCAATTGGCCGGAAACGTGATATGCCACCAATTCCTTCAGGAAGGTGTCATCCTGATCCGCCAGCAGGTAGTCAAAGCGGATTCCGCTGCGGATGAAGACCTTTTTCACCCCGGGGAGGCTGCGAAGCTCCCGAAGGAGGTTTACATAATCCTGATGATCTGCCCTGAGGTTCTTGCAGGGCGTGGGAAACAGGCACTGTCTGGTGGGACAGACTCCGTGGGTCTTCTGCTTTTCGCAGGCAGGCTGGCGGAAATTGGCGGTGGGGCCGCCCACATCGTGGATATAGCCCTTGAACTCCGGGCGGCGGGTCATGGCTTTTGCCTCCGCCAGAATGGATGCATGGCTTCTGGTCTGGACGATCCGTCCCTGATGGAAGGTTAACGCGCAGAAGGAGCAGCCGCCGAAGCAGCCCCGGTTGGACACCAGACTGAACCGCACCTCCTCAATGGCGGGAACCGGCTTCTCATAGGAAGGATGGTAGGTGTTTTGGTAGGGCAGTGCGTAGATCTGATCCATCTCCTCCGTGGACAGGGGAAGCTGGGGCGGATTCTGCACCACGAACTCCCTGCCGTAGGGTTCCATGAGCCGTTTGGCGGTGTAGGGGTCTGTATTTTTGTATTGGGTATAAAAGCTTTCGGCATACTTCCGCTTTTCGGCCTTCAGCTCCTCAAAGGAGGGCAGAAGGACGGCGTCCACCTCGTCGGGGGTGGTGGTTTTGTAAACCGTTCCCGGGATGAAGGTCAGGTCTTTGACCGACAGGCCGCTGTTCAGAGCGTCCGCAATCTCCACAATGCTCCGCTCCCCCATGCCATAGATCACAAGATCCGCCTGAGCATCCAGAACAATGGAACGCTTCAGCTTGTCCGACCAGTAGTCATAATGCGCCAGCCGGCGCAGGCTTGCTTCAATCCCGCCTAAAATAATGGGAACATCCTTGTGTGTCTGGCGGATCAGGTTGCAATAGACCACCGCCGCATAGTCGGGGCGTTTGCCGGTCACCCCGCCGGGGGTGTAGGCATCCGTCCTTCTGCGGTGCTTTGTCACGGAATAGTGATTCACCATGGAGTCCATATTCCCGCCGGTGACCAGATAGCCCAGTCTGGGCGTGCCGAAAATATTGACGGATTCCGGGTTTTTCCAGTCGGGCTGGGCGCAAATGGCGACCTTATAGCCCGCATTCTCCAGCACACGGCTGATGATGGCGTGTCCAAAGGAGGGATGGTCAACATAGGCATCGCCAATGACATAGACAAAATCCGGCTGATCCCAGCCCAGCTCCTCCATGTCCCTTCGGTTGACAGGCAGAAACCCCTTCATCCCCGGTCACCTGTAGAGCCGAAGCCGCCGGAGCCACGCCGGGTATCCGACAGGGCGTCGGCCTCCAGAAAACGGGCGGTCAGATAGGGGGTGAGAATCAACTGGGCGATCCGTTCCCCATCCTCAACGGTCTGCGGGGTCTGCCCGTGATTCAGCAGAGGGACGAAAAACTCCCCCCGATAATCAGAGTCAATGACGCCGACCTTATTCGCAGGGGCCAGATGCCGTTTGGTGGACAGACCGCTGCGGGCAAAGACCAGCCCCGCATAGCCGGTGGGAATTTCCATGGAAATGCCGATGGGAATCATTCTGGTTTCTCCGGGCGCAATGGTCACAGGGCTGTCCAGACAGGCACAGAGATCCGCTCCCGCGGAAAACTCCGTACCATAAACCGGAAGCCTTGCGTTTTTCTTTAATTTTACTACTTTTACATCCTGCATGGGGAAACCTCCTATTTTTTGGAAAGACGGGCAAACAGCGGAAAGGTCAGGGGCCAAATCAAAGCGGCAAAGATGACCACGGCGCAGTAACGGATTGCGTTAACGCCCAGCCAGGTGAAGCCCATGGCGTTGAAGCCCAGCTTCAGGCCTTCCTTGATCGCAAGAAGGACGATCAGACCTGTGACGACCTTCAAAATCTGGGCGTACCACGGGGCCTTGACCTCAAAGCGGATATAGCGGTGTTCAATGGGGTAGGCTATGAGGAAGCCGATCAGCGCGCCCAGCAGAGAATAGCTGTTTTTTCTCCCCTCGTAGACATTGGTCTCCGCGTCCAGTGCGGAGAAATCCGTCAGATTGGCGTAGCAGGCAAAGGCCGCCGCAAACACCAGCATCACGCCCACCAGCGTCAGCATTCTTCCCGGATGGTCGACAGCCCACCGCACCAGAGGATAGAAGATAAAAATCAGGGCAACGGCGATGGCAAAGGAAACCCCCACGTCCATCGGGGTGTGAACCCCCAGATACATTCGGGAGAAGGAGGTCAGAAGCAGGAGGACAATGCAGGTCACCCGAACCCAGGTCTGCTTCTGCCACCGGGCAATGCCGCCCAGAGTTCCTACCACGTTCTGGGTATGACCGGAGGGGAAGGAATAGCCTCCCGCACCGGCTCTGGCGCTTTCCACAATGGTGAAATTGGGGTCTCTCACCCAGGGGCGGGGAATGCGGCAGACCAGCTTCAGGAACTGATTGAGAATCGTTCCGAAAAAGCCCACAAAGAGCAGATAATAGCCTTCTTTTTTATCAATGCACCAGAAAACGGTCAGGGCGATGACAATGAAGAAGATTTCATCCCCCAGATAGGTAATATAGTGCATGATGGTGTCCAAAAACGGAGTGCGAATGGATTCCAGCCAATAAAGCAAGCTCATAAAAAGCCCTCCTTTCTACCTTATTATAACACAGGTTCTGATATTTGCAAAGAGGACTTTGCAAATCCCTCTTGCCAAAGAGGGACAAAAAATGTTATGATAGAAAAAAAGAAAACGGAGCAATGCCATGATCTACTTAGACAACGCTGCCACCTCCTTTCCCAAGGCGCCTCTGGTCAGCGAACGAATGAAATACTATCTGGACAGCGTGGGCGTCAGCATCAACCGTGGTGTCTACGCCGCCGCTCAGGAGGCGGGACTGGAAGCCCTGACCCTCCGGGAGCAGCTTGCCGCCTTCTTCCATCACCCCGACCCCACCCATGTGATCCTCACCCCGGGCAACACCGCCGGGCTGAATTTTGTGATCAAGGGCTGTCTCCATCCGGGAGATCATGTGCTGGTCAGCAGCATGGAGCACAACGCCGTCATGCGGCCGCTGGTGCAGTTGGGCATAGATTTTGACCGGGTGCCCTGTGACGGGGACGGTTTCCTGCAGGAGGATCAGGTGGAAGCGTTGATCCGTCCGAATACCCGGCTTTTTATCCTGAATCATGCCTCCAACGTCTGCGGCACGGTGCAGAACGCCGAAGCCGTCGGAAAGTTATGTAAACTGCATGGCATTCCGCTGGTGCTGGACGCCGCCCAGACCGCCGGTCATGTGCCTGTGGATTTTGAAGCCTTCGGGCTGAGCGCCCTGTCCGTTCCTGCCCACAAGGGGCTTCTCGGCCCTCAGGGAATCGGCGCTTTGCTGGTCACCCCGGACTTTGCCCAAGGGCTTGACCCGTTGATTGCCGGCGGCACCGGCAGCCTGTCCGATTCCGAAGACCTGCCCCCCTATATGCCCGACCGCTTCGAGTCCGGCACGCCCAATCTGCCGGGAATCTACGGCTGGTCGGCGGCAATGGATTATGTAAACCAAATTGGTTTACATAATCTCCGCAGTCATGAGGAAGCCCTGACTCTGAGAATGCTGGACGGTCTGAAGGGTCTGCCCAACCTCCGGCTGGTGGGAACCGGGGACATGGCTCGTCGGGTGGGCGTCATTGCGGTGGATTTCTTAAAGGAGGACAATGCTCAGATCGCCGACCGTCTGGAGCAGGAGTTCGGCATTCTCACCCGCTGCGGTATGCACTGCGCCCCCTCGGCGCACAAAACCCTGAATACCTTTCCCCAGGGCGTCGTCCGCTTCTCCGTGGGCTATGGCACCACGGAGGAGGAAATTGATCAGGCATTAGCTGCCATTGCAGCCATTGTAAAGGAGGATTTACCATGAGAATCGGAATTATCACCGGCGCAAGCTCCGGCATGGGTCGTGAGCTGGTGCTGCAGCTTCCCCAGTGGGACAAATTTGACGAGCTGTGGGTCATCGCCCGGCGGCTGGACCGTCTGGAAGCCCTGAAAACCCAGGTGCCCTTCCCCGTTCGTCCCATCCGTCTGGATTTGACGGAGCCGGATGCCTTAACCCACTATGCCAACCTGCTGGAAGGCGCCAAGCCTGACGTGGCCTTTCTGGCCAATGTCTCCGGCTTTGGCAAATTCGGCCGGTACGACCAGATCCCCCTGTCAGATTCCCTGAAAATGATCGACCTGAACTGTAAGGCTCTGGTGGCGATCACGGAGTTGACCCTGCCCTATATGAAGCGGGGCGCAAAAATTATGCAGTTGGATTCCCTGTCCGCCTTCCAGCCGGTTCCCTATCTCAACGTCTACGGCTCCACCAAAGCCTTTGTACTCAGCTATTCCCGGAGCCTGAACCGGGAGCTGAAGCCCAGAGGCATCCGGGTCATGTCCGTAAATCCCGGCTGGGTGAAGACCGAATTTTTCGACCACGCCACCCAGACCAGCAATCAGGCGGTCACCTATTATAACCGGCTCTACGAAGCCAGCGATGTTATGTCAACCGCTCTGAAGGATCTCTACCGCACCAAAAAGGACGTTTCCATCCACGGCTTCCCGGTGCGGTGGCAGGTGCGGATGGTCAAGCTCCTGCCCCACAGCCTTGTGATGAACATCTGGATGAAGCAGCAGAAGCACAACCACCTGCCTGACGAGGATTAAGCCAGCCCCTCGGCGGCTCGCTGAAGCAGCCGGCAGTGGCGTTCGGCGTCCTCCGCCAGAGTGAGGAACAGAGCTTCCTGCTGGGGATAGCGTTGGGCGGCAGTCCGGTATTCCCGGGCCGCCGCCTGTTCTGCCTCATAGCGGCTCCGCAGAGCGGCGTGGAAGTCTCGTTTCCCCTCGGCGCTGCCGCTGAAAATCTGATCTCGCCGTCCATAGAGCAGCCAGCGCAGCCCCTGCAGCTTTCGGATGTGGGCTGCCTCCTCCGCCGCCATGGTTCGGAACAGCCGCCCCAGGCGTCTGCTCTGCCCCGCCATGGCAAGGTAGCTTCGCCGGGCTCCCATGCAGCTCGCAATCCAGTCCTCCAGCGCAGTCTCCGGTATTTCCGTTCCGGGCTTCCGCAAAACCCGCTGCCATACCCTCTGTACCGCCTCGGAATCATAAATATCCACGAAATCTCCCTCCTTTTTCCTGACATTCTATGTCAAATTTTTCACTTTCGTGCCCAGAAATTTTTGACAGGGGGAAAAAAGTATGCTATACTCCTATCGCTACGCATAGCATGAAGAAAGAAAAGAGGTTCGTCTATGAGCGTAATTGAATGGTTAAAAGTGCTGGTTCTCGGCATTGTGGAAGGAATCACCGAATGGCTGCCCATCAGCAGCACCGGCCACCTGATTCTGGTGGACGCGTTTTGGAAGACCCAAAGCTCCGTGATGACGGAAGAGTTCATGGAAATGTTCGACGTCGTCATCCAGTTGGGGGCAATTATGGCCGTGGTGGTGCTGTATTTTAAAAAGCTCTGGCCCTTCCACAGCAAAAAGCGCCGTCCCCGCCGTTCCTGGTTTGCCGAGCACAGCTCCAACGGGTTTGTAGGCGGTGTGCAGGACTTCTGCGACAACCATTGCTACATGGACAAAATTGTCCTGTGGCTGAAAATTGCCGTCTCCTGTCTTCCTGCAATTCTTGTGGGTCTGCCTCTGGACGACTGGCTGGACGAGAATCTCTATACCCCTGTGGTGGTCGCCCTGATGCTGATCCTCTACGGCGTTGCCTTCCTCTTTATTGAGCGGTACAATCGGCATCGCAAGCCCCGGATCAGCACCCTGGCGGAGCTGACCTGGAAGGACGCGGCCCTGATCGGCGTATTTCAGGTGCTGGCGCTGATTCCCGGCACCTCCCGCTCCGGCGCTACCATTTTAGGCGGCATTCTCATCGGCGCTTCCCGGGGTCTGGCTGCGGAATATACCTTCTTCCTGGCGATCCCGGTGATGTTCGGCGCTTCCCTGCTGAAGCTGGTGAAGTTCGGTCTGGGCTTCACGGGCACCCAGCTCGGCGTTCTCCTGCTGGGCATGGCGGTGGCCTTCGCCGTGTCCATCATTGCCATCAAGTTTTTGGTGGATTATATCAAGAAGCACGATTTCTCCGTGTTCGGCTGGTACCGCATTGTCTTGGGTGCGCTGGTGCTGATCTACGGACTTGTAGCGTAAAATGAACCCCTGCTCTCACCGAGCAGGGGTCGCTTTTTTCGGTCAGGACAGTGCCAGATTGTCCTCCTTCACCTGGACAGTAACGGAAGAAACTACCTTCTCGTCCAATAATCGGTCAGCCATGGGCGCCTCCAGCCGGGAGCGGATCAAGTGCCGCAGGGCTCTGGCGCCGCTGGCTTTGCCCTGACATTTTTTTGCCAGCCAGGAAACCACCTCCGGCGCCCACGTAACCTCCAGCTGCTGTTTTCGACCCCGTTTTTGCAGATCCTCAAGTTGCATCCGGGCAATTTTCTCAAGCTCTGCCTCTCCAAGGGGGCAAAAGGCCGCAATACAGTCAATTCTGCCCAGAAATTCCGGGGAAAACCGCTCCCGCAGCGCCTGCATGGTCACATCCTCCGGAGTTTTCTCAAAGCCCAAGGCTCCCCTGCCCGCATACTGACTGCCCAGATTGGAGGTCATAACCAGCAGGGTATTCCGAAAATCCACCTGCCGCCCCTCGGAGTCTGTCAGAATGCCGTCCTCCAGAACCTGTAGCAGCAGGCCGCTGATGTCCCGATGGGCTTTCTCCAGCTCGTCCAGCAGCACCAGAGAATAGGGCTGTCTGCGAACCTTCTCGGAAAGCTGTCCCCCTTCCTCGTGGCCCACATAGCCGGGAGGCGCACCGATCAGGCGGGAAACGGAATATTTCTCCATATATTCCGACATATCAATGCGGATCATCGCCCTTTCGCTGCCGTAGACCGCCTCCGCCAGAGCCTTGCACAGCTCCGTTTTTCCAACCCCCGTGGGGCCGGTAAACAGCATGGCGGCAACGGGACGCTTGGCCTCCGCCAGACCCGACCGTCCCCGGCGCACGGCCTCCGCCGCGGCATGGACGGCCTTGTCCTGCCCCACCACCCGCCGGGACAAAATGGCTTCCAAATCCCGCAGCCGCTGTTTCTCCGTCATGGAGACCGTTCCCGCAGGAATTCCCGTGCGGTTGGAGATCACCGCCGCAATGTCCCGGGGCTGCACCTTGGGCATCACGGCGGGAGTTTTCTTATAACGCTGCATTTTGTCCCTGAGTCTGGCGGCCTGCTCATACCGCCCCTGACGCACCGCCTCCTGCAGGGCGTTTTCCAGATCCTGCAGCTCCTCCGATCGGCCGCCCACCGCACGGTTCATCACCGCCGCCGCTGCGCCCTCGTCCAGCAGATCCACCGCCTTGTCCGGCAAAAACCGGTCGGTAAGATACCGGCAGGACAGCTCCACCGCCGCCTGTATGGCGTCCTCCCCGATGGCAATTTTATGGTGAGCCTCCAGCGCCGGACGCAGTCCCTCCAGAATTTCCACGGTTTCCTCTTTGGTAGGCTCCCGCACCTGAATGGGGCGGAACCGCCGTTCCAAAGCCGCGTCCTTTTCAATGTGTTTTCGGTATTCCGTCATGGTGGTGGCGCCGATGAGCTGCAGCTCCCCTCTGCCCAACGCCGGTTTCAGCAGATTTGCCGCATCAATGGCGCCCTCCGCCGCTCCCGCGCCGATGAGGGTATGCATCTCGTCCACAAAGAGAATGATATTCTGCACCCGCCGCACCTCTGCCAGAATGTCCCGAATCCGTTCCTCAAACTCCCCCCGGTACTTGGTGCCTGCAATGATGCTGGCCATATCCAGACGGAACAGCCGTTTTCCACGGAGCTGCTCCGGCACCCGTCCCGCCGCAATATACTGGGCCACGCCCTCCACAATGGCGGTTTTTCCCACGCCCGGCTCTCCGATCAGCGCCGGGTTGTTCTTATGCTTCCGGGAGAGAATTTGCAGTACGGTTTCAATCTCCCGCCGTCTTCCGATGATCAGCTCCGTTTTTCCCGCACGTTCCACCATATCCACCCCGAACTGATCCAGCAGTCTCGTATTTTGCATTGGCGGCTCCTTTCGTCCCATGTATAAATTGGTAAAGAGAAGATCTGCGCTGACGGCACACCGCTCCAGCAGCCGGCAGGCACCGCTGTCCTCCTCCCGGAGCATGGCTGTCAGCAGGCCCTCCGGGGAAACGGGAGTTTTTTCCTTTCCCGCCCGCACCAGCGCCCGTTTTGCCCGGGTGCTCAGTCCCTGAGGCAGGGTACTCAGGGGTCTCCCTCTGCCCCGCAGCAGTACCAGTTGTCCTGTCAGCTCCCGGTCTGTCAGCCCCTCCCATCGAAGCTGGCGGCAGGCGGCGGTCTGGGGGGTCATGGCGATCCCCACCAGCAGATGCTCCGTTCCAACGTAGCTGTGCCCCATGGCGCAGGACAGACCCCATGCCGCCTGCAGCACATGACGGGTCATTTCATCCTGTTTTCCCATAAAATCTCCTCCCGAAACAGTCTTGACCATGGCGAAAATTTCTATACCTGAAAAATTTTTTCGTTTTCTTTGTTTTACCATTTGCTTTTTCCTGAAAACATGATAGAATGATACTGCAAACCAATACATATAGGAGGCAAACTATTATGGCATACAGAATTACCGACGCATGTGCAAAGTGCGGCACCTGTGCTGACACCTGCCCTCTGGGCATCATCACCGAGGGCGACGACAAGTACGTGATCGACGCTGACCAGTGCGTAGAATGCGGCTCCTGTGCCGGCGCTTGCCCGCTGGACGCAATCGAGCAGGAGTAATCCTCAGAAAAGATAACCGGCCTGTTTCCGCAGGCCGGTTGTTTTCTATGAAGCAAGTTATGATGGAACAGCTTTGGAACGGCATGACCATTGCCTCAGACCGCAGCTTTCCCGTGGGCACGGATTCCATGCTGCTGGCGCAGTTTCTCACCCTGCCCAGGCAGGCGAAAATTGCCGATTTCGGCTCCGGCTGCGGAACGCTGGGCATTTTGCTCTGCGCCAGAGAGGGCACCTGCCGGGTCACCGGGATAGAACTGGACGAGGCCGCCCACAATGCGGCTCTGGAGAATATTTCCCGCAATGGTCTGTCCGGCAGACTGACGTCCCTTCATGGGGATGTCCGTCGGATCCGGGAGCTTCTTCCCGCCAACAGCTTTGACTGCGTCATCTCCAATCCCCCCTATTTTCCCCCGGGCAGCGGCAAGGTCTCTCAGACCAACGCCATGGCCCGGTCGGAAGCCAGCCTGCCTCTGGAGGACCTGTGCCGGGAGGCAGCCTATCTGCTTCCCACCGGAGGACGGTTTGCCCTGGTGCATCGGCCGGAACGGCTGTGCGACCTGATGTTTTTCCTCCGAACCGCCGGGATCGAACCCAAGCGGATTCAATTTGTCCGCCACCGTCCCGGCGCTCCCGTCTGTCTCGTCCTGCTGGAGGGGCGGAGAGGCGGAAAGCCCGGTCTGAAATATGAACCGGATTTCACGGAATTTCATGAGGACGGCACTCCCACAGGGGAGTACCGTGCCGTTTATCACGAAGGAGCAACACTATGAGCGGTACTCTTACTTTAGTTCCCACGCCCATCGGCAATCTCTCCGATATTTCCCCCCGCTGCCGGGAAGCTCTGGCTTCTGCGGATTTTATTGCGGCGGAGGACACCCGTGTCACGTTAAAACTACTTAACCATCTGGAACTGAAAAAACCTCTGGTCAGCTATTACGAGCACAACAAGGAATTCAGCGGTCAAAAAATTCTGGAACGCATTTTAGCCGGGGAAAACTGCGCTCAGGTCTCTGACGCCGGTTCTCCCGCCATTTCCGACCCCGGGGAGGATCTGGTGCGGCTGTGCGCTGACCACGGCATCAGGGTCTCCGCCATTCCCGGCCCCTGCGCCGCCATCACCGCCCTGAGTATTTCCGGCCTGCCCACCGGCCGCTTCACCTTTGAGGGCTTCCTCTCCACCACGAAGAAGAACCGTCAGGCTCATCTGAACTCTCTGAAAGCCGAGACCCGCACCATGATCTTCTACGAAGCGCCCCACAAGCTCACCGCCACCTTAAAGGATCTGGCGGAGACCTTCGGCGCCCACCGCCGGATTTC
>JAEDOJ010000179.1 GCA_016302015.1 Oscillospiraceae bacterium
AACCTGGAAGGAAGTAAAACCCTACATGGCCTTCTTCTATGATGAGCTCTTTGCTTCCGAAGGCTTCCCCCAGGGCTTCCGGGCTGAGGACATTCGCTGCGCTCTGGAAAAATTCCTCGCCGTATACGACAGCGGGGATGATGCCACCCAGTGGTTTGACAAGGTGAAGGCCGTCGCCGCCCAGATCGGCTTTGCCTCGGACATGAAGGAATACAAGGCCAACCCGGACGCCTATCCCGGCTCTGTGGCAGACGTCTCTGCCTTCCTTCGTGTGGCTCTTACCGGAAAGACCACGTCTCCTGATCTGTATACCGTTATGCAGCTCCTGGGCTATGATCGCTCCGCCCAGAGAATCAGGACTGCCATGGAGACCCTGTAAATGCGGGTGATTGACATGGCCAGGGAGCCGAGAAGGGAACAGTATGAATATTTTCGCACCCTGACCAATCCCTACGTTTCTTTTACGGTCAATTGCGACATTACCCATTTGCGGGAGACGGTTCTGGAAAACAGTTGGCCCTTTTTCCTGACCCTGCTGTACTGTGCGGTGAATGCGGCCAACGAGATTCCCGAGCTGCGCAGGAGAATCAAGGGAGATCAGGTGGTGGAGTACGAAACCTGCATCAGCTCCCATACGGTGGCGCTGCCCAACGACACCTATTGCTACTGCGAGCTGGACTGTTCCAAGCCCTTTGAGGAGTATCTGCCCTATGCCAAGGCGGAGGTGGAGCGAGCCAAAGCACAAAGCAGTCTGAAGGACGGAGTAGACCCGGATCGGCTGTTCTTTGTCACCAGCCTTCCCTGGCTCACCTTTACCTCTGTCAGCCTGCCCTATACCGTCCCGGCGGACAGCAATGTGCGGCTGACCTTCGGCAGGTTTTTTGAACAGGACGGAAAGGTTCTCCTGCCGCTGAATCTGACGGCGCATCACGCTCTGGCAGACGGCATCCACATTGCGAGATTTTTTGAGGCCTTTGACAGAAGAGTGAATTCCTTATGAAATATGCGGCCCTGACCTATGGTCAGGGCTGTTTTTTATGGATACTTGCACAAAACAGTACAAGTTTGCAGTTTCTTTCTCTAAAAGTGAAACCAGAAAATGGGAAATTTTTAGATTGGAGGAACTATATGAAAATCACCCAGAAGATTTCATTGGATTTGTCAACCAGAGGAAGCCGGCAGGTCATCCCGGTGAAGCAGGATGACAGCATGACCCGGGAGCTGGAGATTTCGCTGCTGAAGGACGGGGAGGCGTGGACGGTACCCACAGACGTGTCGATCCTCAGAATCTGCTATGCCAAGCCCGACCGCACCGGCGGCTGCTACGACAGCCTGCCGGATCAGACCGTTGCCTGCACCAAAAGCGGCAGTACGGTGCTTGCAAGGCTCCATCCCCAGATGTTTACCTGCCCCGGCACGGTGGCCTGCGAGCTGCAGCTTCTGACTGCCCGACAGGACAAAATCTCCACCTTCACATGGCTTTTGCAGGTGGAGGAAAGCCCATTACATGACATTGCCTCGGAGGATTATTACAATCTGACGCCCATGACGCAGATCGGTGACCTGACGGAGCTGGAGACGGAAGCAAAGGCCAATCTTGTGGCGGCGGTAAATGAGCTGTATCGGCTCGCCGCAGACCTTCAGCAATCCATGGAGTCGGATCATCAGGGGATGATCCGGAGGATCAACGGAAAAACCGCCGATGAGCAGGGGAGCGTTGTCCTTGGTTCCGGGGACATCCAAACAGAGACCGGCGTGTCTCTGACGGAGGCCATGGAGCGGTTGCTGGAGACCATCCCCACGGACGACGAAATCAACGCCATGATCCTTGGGGTGATGGGAACGTATGTCAAGAGCGTGAACGGCCTGCCTCCCGCAAAGAACGGCAATGTGTCTCTTTCCTCTGACGATCTGATGATGATCGACGGGGAGTATGGCTGGGCAGGCTACAACGTGACCCAGGCCATCGACGAAGTGATGTCCAACATCCCCACGACACAGAAGCTCAACAGTCTCATTGACGCCAGGCTGGCCCAGCTCCCCTTTGCAGAGGAGGTTGTATTCAATGTCTGATTTATACCGCATCAGCGGTGACACCCTTCGGGGAATTGTCACGGCAATTCACGGGAAAAACCTGAGCAGCGCAGGCTATACCGCCGGGCAGATGGCAGCGGCGATTGAGGCGCTTCCCTATTTCCGGATGGATACGGGAACCATGACCGTAGTCAGCCCAAATGAGTCGAGTATCACAATTCCCGCCCAGCCGGGCGCCATGCTGGTGCTGATCTGGGCGCCCCACGAAACCTTCGAGGAGATCGAAGGTCAGGGCATCTCCGCGGTTGCCACCTGTGCGGTCAGGCCGGACTTCTCTCAGGATTTTGCGACCACACGCTTCGGCTTCCACACCGCTCATAACAACGGCGCCTATGTTACCATCTCTATTGTATCCACAAGCTTCTCCGAGGACAGCATTCAGATCAGCATATCCGGCAACTACGGGTATCTTCCCGGCACCTATCATTATTCCGTCTTTTACTGGGAGGGCTGGCAATGAAATATTACAAGATTGTGGGAAATGAGTTTATCTCCTGCATTGGCAGGGTCAATACGGAGCAGAAGGTATTTGGGGAGATCACGGAAGAAGAATATGTCCGGCTTCTCAACCTGATTGCCGCCAAACCGGAGGAACCGGAGGGCTACCTCTGGAGGCTCCGTCAGGATGAGACCTGGACGCTTGTGCCCTACGAGGCCGAAGAGGTGGAGCTGCCGTGAATTATGTTACGGCGATTTTGTCTGCGGCGCTCAGCGCAGGCTTCCTTGGCTTCCTGCAGTTTCTGATCTCCAGACGGGACGACAGACGCAGTGCGGACGGCTGGGAACGGAAGGCTCTGCGCTATCTGATGCTGTATATCATTCAGGAGAGGGGAAAGGAGCTTTTAGCGGCGGGAGCGTGTACTCTGGAGGAACGAAGAGCCCTGCAGCATTGGCATGAGGTCTACCATAAGGGTCTGGGGGGAAACGGGGATGCGGACGATCTTATGGAACGGATTATGAAACTGGAAATCATACCCTATTGAAGTCAGGGCAGCGGGGAAACCCGCTGCCCTCAGCGTGTCGAAAAACCCTTTTCGACACGCTGGCAGACTGCAAAAAAGTTCGGAAGTCGAGCAACTCCCGGTCGTCGGCGTACAAAGGTACGGTAGACCGGGAGTTGCGATGAAAGCCAAAATTCTTGCGAAGCAAGAGAAATGCAGCTAAAAAAGTTCGGAAATCTTTCTGTATTTTCGCAGAACCCAAATAGGACAATTTGCTGAAAAAACAATCTCAATTTTGGCGGTTCCGGACTTTTTTGACAGTCTGGGAGCGGATTGCTCCGCTCCCTCGTGGGTTATGTCAGTCTAAAATTTCCATCAGTCTGCCGCAGCAGAAGGGGATGGGCTCGCCGGCC
>JAEDOJ010000180.1 GCA_016302015.1 Oscillospiraceae bacterium
CGTAATCTGGGAACCCAGCATTTCAAAGCTGTTTCCGGTGAAGAGCATCACCTTCCCTGCCTCATAGGCGTTTTTCAGGGCTTGTCTGTACCGCAGCAATTGAGACAGCGCCAGCTTCTGCTTCCGTTCCGTCCCTGCGCCCATATAATAGAAATCATAACCGGAAATGTCTTTGGTCTCATAGAGAGACAGGGTATCCACAGAAACCTCATGACCAAGATCTCTCAGGAAGCGGGCAAGAATCGCCACGTTGGCGTACTCGCCGTAAAGATTCATAACATCATCATAGATGTGCAGCAATTTCACTTCCATGGCACCCTCACTTTACTGTGGCGTTGGACAAAAATTTGTCCTTGTCGGAGAAGCAGGTCACAGCGTAAAGCTGTTCGTCGCCGTTTTCACGAATCGCCCCGCAGGCGGCGTCAATATCCTGATAGACCTTAATTTTTTCCCCGGGAATGTCGCTGAACGTTAACCGCATAGCAAGATCATTGCAGTATTTTCCGCAGAGATAGATATTCTGTACCAGCTCGTGATTCAGCAGATTGAAATTGATATCCCAAAGCCAGGAGGTTTCGGAGGTGAAATACTTTCTGCTGACTGCGTCAACGATAATCACCATGGAGCAGACCTTGCCCTGCTCCACCGCATAGCGGAAGGACATATCATAGGCAATGGAATTCTCATGCTTGGAAATCAGGAAGGTTCCCTCATGATTTCCCATGGTAAATTCAATATACCGGCCGTTTTTCAGAATATAATTGCTGACACGGCGGGCGACCTCTTCCCCGGGCACACCCACCAGCGTACAAACCGTATAGGCGGCAAGAATATTGTAGATATTGTAGATGCTCTTGAAGGCAAGCTGGATGTTGTCCTTGCCGTTGATGGTGATATGGCTTTCCTCCAGATTCACATCGGTGACCGTGTAGTCGGTATCGTGACGGGCGAAGCCGCAGGTCTCACAGTGATACCTGCCGATATGGTTGAAGTGGTAGTAGTCATAGGTCATGGGCTTGCCGCAGACGGGGCAGTACAAGCCGTCGTTGTAGGCTCCGATAAATTCCTCAGAATCCACGGAAACATGATCCAGACCAAACCAGAGGACGTTGTCCCGTCCCTGACCGAAGAGGGAAACCGTGGGATCGTCCGCATTGAGGATCAACTGGGTGTCGTCAAAAACGCTCTCCGCAATGGCGTCATAAACCCACTGGGGATGGCCGTTTCTGGTGAGCTGATCCCGGTAGAGGTTGGTGATGACATAATGGGTGGGATGGAACCATTTAAAGGTAAACTTGGTGAACCGCTCGTCGGACTCGATCAGCAGAACATCCTGCTTCATCTTGCCGCCCCAGGTGCAGGACTTCAGGATCATGGTGGTGACGCCCTCGATCTGATTGGAGCCTTCGGCGTTATACGCCACGGTTTTGCCGTTGGCCTTCAGCACGGAGGCGATCATTTCCACCGTGGAGGTCTTGCCGTTGCTGCCGGTGACGGCAACGATCATGGAGGGCTTTTTAATCCTGCGGAGAATGTCGGGGCAAACCTTCAGGGCGTACTTGCCGGGGAGGCTGGTTCCCTTGCCCACAAAGCTGCCAATCAAAATCAGCAATCTGCAAACAAGAATTGCAAGGAATTTTCTCATGTATCTTCTTCCTTTCCGATGTGGTAAGGCACAACTTTAATATTATAGCATAATGTTTCTCATTATGCAAGCATCTCCATAAATTCTGCTTCGGATAACACGGGAATTCCCAATTCATTGGCTTTTTTCAGCTTACTGCCTGCATTTTCGCCGGCAACAACATAGGTAGTTTTTTTGGAAACGGAGCCGGAAGCCTTTCCACCGCAGGCTTCGATCCTTGCGGTGGCCTCGTCTCTGGTGAAGAGGGTCAGAGCGCCGGTGAGGACGAAGGTCATCCCCGCAAAGCGGTTGTCCGTCTGCTGCTCTCTGGCGGTGAAGTTCACACCGGCATCCCGCAGACGGGAAATCATATGCCGCGCCTGCTCCGTGGCAAACCAGGAGACAATATTCTCCGCGGTGATGCTGCCCACGTCCCGCACCTCCTTCAGCTCCTCCAGAGTTGCGTTCATCAGGTTGTCCAGAGAGCCGAAGTGCCTTGCCAGCGCCTTGGCGGCCTTCTCCCCTACCTGACGGATGCCCAGGGCGAAAATCAGGCGGCTGACATCCTTTTCCTTGCTGGCTTCAATGGCGGACAGGAGCTTGGCTGCGGCCCTGGAGCCGTTTTTCCACAGAGATTTCAAGTCCTCCAGCCGGAGATAATAGATATCCGCAGGGGAGGAGATATGACCGCCCGAAATAAGCTGCTCCACCACAGCGTCACCCAGCCCTTCAATATCCATGGCGTTGCGGGAGACAAAGTGGGCAATGTTTCTGGTCAACTGAGCGGGGCATTCCGCACCGGTACACCGCAGGGCGGCGCCGTCCTCGTCCCGCTCCACCTTTGCGCCGCATACAGGGCAGCGTTCAGGCAGTCGATAGGGCTTTGCGTCCGCGGGACGCCTGGCAAGAACCACTTCCAGAATTTCGGGAATAATCTCCCCCGCTTTCCGAATGCGAACCGTATCCCCGATGCGAATATCCTTTTCAGAGATATAGTCCTGATTGTGGAGGGTGGCATTGGTCACGGTGGTGCCCGCCAGCCGCACCGGGCTGACCACGGCCTTGGGGGTCAAAACGCCGGTTCTGCCCACCTGCACCACGATCTCCTGCAGAACCGTCTCCTTCACCTCAGGAGGATATTTATAGGCGCAGGCCCACCGGGGGAACTTTGCGGTGCTGCCGAGGACGGCTCTGTCCGCCAGCTTGTCCAGCTTCATCACGGCACCGTCAATGTCAAAGGGGAAGTCATACCGATTTTCCCCGATGAGGCGGATGCGTTCCAGGGCTTCTCCGGCGGTTTTGCACAGCCAGTTGGGAATCACCTTGAACCGTCTGGCACGAAGGTATTCCAGCGTTTCGTTATGGGAGGCAAACTCCTGTCCCTCGCAAAGCTGCAAATTAAAAATAAGGATATCCAGCTTCCGCTGGGCGGCAATTGCCGGGTCAAGCTGGCGGAGACTGCCCGCTGCGGCGTTCCTGGGGTTGGCAAACAGGGTTTGACCCTTTTCCTCCCGCTTTGCGTTCAGTTCCTCGAACACCGACCGGGCCATGAACACCTCGCCCCGGACAATCAAGCGATGGGGTGCGTTTTCAATCCGCATGGGAATGGAACGGATGGTTTTCAGATTCTCCGTCACGTCCTCCCCTGTCATTCCGTCTCCCCGGGTGGCGCCGCCTGCAAAAACGCCGTCGATATATTCCAGCGCCACGGACAGGCCGTCCACCTTTGGCTCCACGCTGTAACAGGCATCGGGGACGGTCTGCCGGAGCCTTTCGTCAAACTCCGTCAGTTCTTCCTCAGAGAACACATCCTGCAGGCTT
>JAEDOJ010000181.1 GCA_016302015.1 Oscillospiraceae bacterium
AGATGCCCGGCCAGCATAACAACGCCACGAAGGAAGCCCGGAGCCGTGCCGCCATTGCCGTGGCGGAGGAAATGAGCAAGGGCTACCGGGAAAGCTGGGTGGGCAGATCCTTGGAAGTCCTGTTTGAAGAGAAGGACGGGGAGTATTACACCGGACACGCGCCCAACTATGTGAAGGTCTACGCGAAAGGCGAGAACCTCCACAATGAAGTCCACATCGTCACCGTTACTGGGGTGTATCAGGATGGAGTAATGGGTCAATTAACGCAGCTGTAGGGGGCGGCGTCCTCGACGCCCCGGCGGCAGGCGGTTTCGGATTTGCCGCAACCCAATACAAAATGGTGTGCTTTGCCAACGGGACCTCCGGGAGGCCCTCCCCAACGGAGAACTGTTTGCTATTTGCGGATTTCTGTGCTATAATAACTTGATTTCCCTTTCCTGGAGGTTGCTATGAAAACCCTTTTACACATATGCTGCGCCCCCTGCGCCAACCGTCCCATCGACATTCTGCGCACCGACGGTATGGAGGTGGTGGGCTTCTGGTATAATCCCAATATCCATCCCGTCACCGAGTACCGCGCCCGGCGGAACTGTCTGGAAGAATACGCCAAAGAGATCGAGATGCCCCTGATTATGAAAAACGACTACGGCCTGCGGCCCTTTGTCCGGGCGGTGGCGGAGGACATTTCCCACCGCTGCGTCAAATGCTATGAAATGCGGCTGTTTGAAACCGCCCGGCAGGCGGCAGAGGGGGGCTTTGACAGCTTTACCTCCTCCCTGTTCATCAGCCCCTATCAGAACCATGAGCTGATGCGGGAGACTGCGGAGCGGGCGGCGAAAGAGTACGGCGTACAGTTCCTGTATCGGGATTTCCGCCCCTGGTTCAAGGAGGGACAGGCCTTTGCCCGGGAGCACGGCTTCTATATGCAGAAATACTGCGGCTGCGTATTTTCCGAGGAAGAACGCTACATCAAGGCAAAGAAGATTCTGCCATAAATCGGAGGAACTATGACGAATTTTGAATTTTCCGTCCCTACCCTGTTTGGGCTGGAGGGCATTGCCGGTGAGGAACTGCGCCGGTTAGGTTTGGAAAACGTCCGGGTGGAGAATGGACGGGTGCTGTTTTCCGGCGACCAGCGGGCACTGGCGAAAGCCAATGTGTGCCTGCGCACCGGTGAGCGGGTGCTGCTGGTGCTTGCCGATTTCAAAGCCACAACCTTTGAACAGCTGTTTCAGGGGGTTTACCAGTCCAATCTGGAGGATTTCATTCCCAAAGACGGGACATTTCCTGTAAAAGGCCACTGCCTGAACAGCCAGCTCATGAGCGTGCCGGACTGTCAGGCTATCGTGAAAAAAGCTGCTTCGAAACGGCTGGGCGAAAAATACGGCGTTTCCTGGCTGCCCGAAACGGGAGCAAAATACCAGCTTCAGTTTTCCATCATGAACGACCGGGTGCAGCTGTATCTGGATACCTCCGGCCCGGGACTGCACAAGCGGGGCTACCGGGCTCAGGGCAACGACGCGCCGCTGCGGGAGACCCTGGCTGCCGCCATGGTGCAGCTTGCCCGCTACCGGGGCCGGGACTTTATCTGGGACCCCTTCTGCGGCAGCGGCACCATCCCCATCGAGGCGGCGCTGATTGCCCGGAACAAGGCCCCCGGAATGTACCGCCGGTTCTCCGCCGAGGCGTTTGCGTGGATGGACCCCGGCGTCTGGGGCGAAGTCCGGGAAGAGGCGAAGGACAGGGAATTCCACGGGAAATACCAGATTTTAGGTTCCGACAATGACCCCAAGTGCGTCTCCCTGTCCATCGCCAACGCTCGGAAGGCGGGGGTTGCGGACTGCATTTCCTTCAAAGATGGGGATGCGACCAAAATGGATTTGCCCGCCCAGGCAGGCAGTATCATCTGCAATCCGCCCTACGGTCAGCGGATGATGGAGCAGCAGAGCGCCCAGCGGCTGTATGCCGCCCTGGGACGGCACCTGAAATACGCCGACGGCTGGAAAAAGTATATCATCACCTCCGAACCGGAGTTTGAACACTACTTTGGCAAGCGGGCCGACAAAAAGCGCAAGCTGTATAACGGCATGATCAAGTGCGATTACTATATGTACACGGACGGTGGACGCAAGAAATAAAATGACGGAGGCGGGGCTATGAAGCACCTGTTCATCATCAATCCGGCGGCGGGAAGCCGGGATCGGACGGCGGAGTACACAGCTAAAATCCGGGCGCTCTGCCAGGGACTTGATTATGGAATTGCCGTGTCCCAGGCTCCCGGAGAGTGCCGGAAGCTTGCCCGGCGGGCGGCAAAAACCGGGGAGACAGTGCGGCTCTACGCCTGCGGCGGCGACGGAACGCTCAACGAGGTAGCCTCCGGCGCGGCGGGGTATCCCAACGCGGCGGTGACGGCGTTTTCCGGGGGAAGCGGCAACGATTTTGTGAAGATTTTCAGCGAACCGGAGGCTTTTTCCGATCTTTCCCGGCTGCTGGACGCCGAGGAAACTACCTTCGACATGATCCTGTGCAACGACGATCTGGCGCTGAACATCTGCTCCGTGGGCCTGGATGCCCGCATCGGCACGGATGTGGCGCGGTACAAGCGCCTGCCCTTCCTCCACGGCTTCAAGGCCTATGCCCTGTCTACGCTTGTGAACCTGTTCAGGGGCATTTCCGAGCATTACATAGTGGAAGTAAACGGCGAACGCATCGATGGGGAGCAGACCTTTGTGTGCGTGTGCAACGGACGGTTCTACGGCGGCGGCTTCAATCCGGTGCCGGAGGCGGACCCGACGGACGGACTTCTCGATGTGCTTCTGGTGAAAAAAGTGTCCCTTTTGCAGGTTCCCGGCATCATCGGAAAGTATAAAAACGGCCGCTATCGGGAGCTGCCGGAATTTGTGCGCCACTTCCGCACGGATCATGTGCGCATCATTTGCGACGGGCCCACGGCGGTGAATCTGGACGGGGAACTGCGGGTTGCGAAAAACGTCGATATGACGCTGGCTCGGGAGAAAATCAATTTCTTTTATCCAAAAAATCTTCAATGGACGGCGAAAAGTGAAATACGTGCAAAATAACCGCCGTTTTTTATGCAAAAAATCTACGAAAAAAATGGTTACAAAAATTGACAGGAAAAAAATACCATGATATAATTGATTATCCAGAATGGGGAAGGTGGGGAGTCAGATATGGCTGGTGAGCTCAAAATCAAAGCCGGTACCAAGCTGCGCATGGCGCTGGACGTGCCCATCGGCGAACAGCCCAAGTTCAACCTGATCTGCACTTTCGTAAAGTCACTGGATGTGGCGTCGTTCCTGATCTCCATTCCCATGGTGGACGGCAAGCCCATGCCTCTGGACGAGCGGCGCAAGCTGCTGATCCGCTACGGGTCGGACAAGGACGGCATGATCGTGGCCGGTTATGCTGACGACAT
>JAEDOJ010000182.1 GCA_016302015.1 Oscillospiraceae bacterium
TTACCTGTATTTTTTAACATACGCCACAATGCTCTTTGAGGCCGGTGTGGATGAGATGACAGCACAGCGCCTGCTTGGCCACGCAAACATAGAGACGACCCGAGCTGTATATACCCATCTGCGCAACAAACAGCACCAGTCCAGCATCAACAAGCTGATTTCCCATGTTGCGGGAGAGATTGACAAATAAGCCGTCATAAATTTGACAGCAATTTTGACAGCAAATATATGCTTTATTGTGTCGAAATATGCTGTTTTATGCAGGATACAAAATCACAACATAGACACAAAAAACCCCGCAAAGCCTTGAAATACAAGGTTTTGCGGGGTTTTTCTGTTGGTACGCCGGAAGGGACTCGAACCCCCGACCTACTGGTTCGTAGCCAGTCACTCTATCCAACTGAGCTACCGGCGCATGGTGCATTCTTCCGAGTGCTCAAATATAATAGCACAGCTTTTCGGAAAATGCAAGTCTTTTTTTCAAAATTTCCAAAATTTTATTCTGCCGACAATTCCACGGCTCTGCGAAGCATACTATACGCCGGAACCGGTCTGGGAAGCTGCATTTGAAAGACCATCTGGGGATTTCTGGGCTGGCTCAGGGGCTTTCCCTCCCCGTCCTCCATCATGGGAACCGTCAGCTCAAAGGGCCGCAGATCCGGGCCCACCACCTCAACCACGTCCCCGGCGGAAAACTTGTTTCTCAGGGACAGCGTCGCCTTGCCGTTGGCATCGCAGTGGGTGATGATGGCGCAGACCTGCCAGTTCCGAATATACCGGGAGCTTTCATAATACTGTCCCGGCTGACCGTAGAAGAAGCCGGTGGCATAACGGCGGTGGGACACATGCTCCACCTCGTCCCGCCAGACCGGGTCGACGGGTCTGCCCGCAGCCACGTCGTCGATAACATGGCGGTAGGCTCCGGTGACGATGGCGGCATAGTAGGCGGACTTGGCTCTGCCCTCGATCTTCAGGCAGTCCACCCCGGCCTCCATCAGATCATCAATATGATCGATCATGCACATATCCCGGGAGTTCATAATATAGGTTCCCTTTTCGTCCTCAAACACAGGGAAATACTCCCCGGGTCGTTTTTCCTCCACCAGCGCGTACTGGTAGCGGCAGGGCTGGGCGCAGGCGCCCCGGTTGCTGTCCCGGCCGGTCATGTAGTTGGAAAGGAGACAGCGGCCGGAATAGGACACGCACATGGCGCCGTGGGCAAAGGTCTCGATTTCCAAGTCCTTGGGCGTATTCTGACGAATGGCACGAATTTCCTCCAGAGAAAGCTCTCTGGCCAGCACCACCCGCTTGGCGCCCATATCATACCATGCGGAAGCACAGGCATGGTTGGCAATGCTCACCTGGGTGGAAACATGACGTTCACACCGGGGCGCATACTTCTCCGCCGCCCGGAACACGCCCAAATCCGCAATGATCAGAGCGTCCACTCCCACCCCATTCAGCAGCTCCAGATGGGCAGGAAGGGCGTTCAGTTCCTCGTTTCTGGGCATGGTGTTCACGGTGACGTGCACCTTTACCCCGTGGTCATGGGCATATTTCACCGCCAGCGGCAGCTCCTCCGGGGAAAAATTCCCCGCAAAGGAGCGCATACCAAAGCTGGTCCCCGCCAGATACACCGCATCCGCACCGTAGAGCACCGCCATTTTCAGCCGTTCCATATCTCCCGCGGGAGCGAGGAGTTCAGGTTTCTTATTCACCGTCGTACTCCCCTCCCAGGAAGGCGTTGTGCTCCTCGTAGGTTTCAGAGAAGTGGTGGAAGCCGGTGGAGTTGTCCAACGCATAGAAATAGTACCCGGTTTCCGAGGGATTCAGCGCCGCCGTGATGCTGGACAGGCCGGGATTGGCGATGGGGCCCACCGGCAGGCCGGCATGAATATAGGTGTTATAGGGGCTGTCCACCTGAAGGTCTGCCTCGGTCAGGGAGCCGTTCACACCGCCCAGAGCATAGACCACCGTGGCGTCGATGTTCAGGTAGGGGAAGTTGCCGGGATCGCACAGACGGTTGTAAATCACCGACGCAATGTTGCCGCTTTCGCTGGCTCCGGCGGATTCCTTTTCGATCATGGAGGCCACGATCAGCAGATCCCGGACGGTCAGGGTATGGGTGGAGATATACTCCTCGTCATAGCCCCGGTCGGACAGGCGTTGGGAGATCAGATAATTCAGGTTGTTCAACTGCTCCACAGCCTCGTCGGAGAATTTCTTCTCAAAATTCACCAGCAGCTTGTCCAGCACACGCTCCGGGTCGTCCGCCTCATAGAAGTCATAGGTGTCCGGGAAGAGGAAGCCCTCCAGACGATTGGGGTCGCCGTAGGGGACGTCCTCCAGGAACCAGTAGTCAAACTGGGTATTGGCCGCGCATTCCTCCAGCTCAGCCGCAGAGCAAACATTATTTTTCTCCATCATGGAGAAGATCTGAGCGCAGGTCATACCCTCCGGGATGGTCACACGGACGGTGGAACGGTTGGGGCTGGAAGCCACCATACCGTTCACCAGAGCGTGATAGTCAAAGTTGTAGGCAATCTCATAGGTGCCGGGTTCCATGGTATCCCCGGAATCGGTGAAATCGCAGTAGAGCTTGAACAGCCAGGGATATTTGATCACCCCATGCTCCTTCAGCATCTGGGCGATGTCCTCCACGGACTGCCCCTCCTGAATGGAGACGGACAGGGTTTCATCGGAACGGCCGAAGGCCATCACGTCCTGGGCGCATTCCCATGCGCCGTAGCCGCCGCCCACGGCTACCAGTCCCACGATCACCACATAAAGCAGTACCTTCACGAAGAGCGGGACAATCCGCTTATGATGGCTGCGTACCGGCTTTTTGGGAGGGGGCGCTTCCTCTTCGTCGTCGTAGTAGTAGTCTTCCTCGTCATAGTCCTCCTGAGGAAGGTAGTCTCCCTCCTCCGGGTAAGGCTCCTGAGACCCGAAGTCCCCGAAGGAAGCGTCATAGTCCGTCGGCTCCGGGAAAGACTCTCCCTGCTGCGCCTGTTCATAGCCGTAGTCCGGCTCGCCAAAATCCAAATCCCCCGCCGCGGAAAAGAACT
Source organism: Oscillospiraceae bacterium (assembly GCA_016302015.1). The sequence goes on from JAEDOJ010000182.1 coordinate 3,069, forward strand.
GGTCATCGGAAGAGTAGTCCATCTCCCCGGGGGTGCTGTCGAGCTGGCGTCTGGTTTCCGCCAGCAATTCGTCCAGAGAAAACTCCTCAGAGCCTTCCTGTCCGTCAAAAACATGATTTTCAGACATTTTCGTCCTCCTTTACCGGTAGACCACGCCTGCCGCAATTTTATCCGCCGTGGGTTGATCCCGCAGGACGGCAATCAGCTCCAGGCCAAATTCCATAGCCGCGCCGGCCGCTCTGCCGGTGGTCACAAGACCGTCGGTTATAACCGCTGCGTCCTGCATCACCGCAGACCCCATATCCTTCTCACAGCCGGGGTAGCAGGTAGCCCTTTTTCCGTCCGTAA
>JAEDOJ010000183.1 GCA_016302015.1 Oscillospiraceae bacterium
CCGCCTGCTGGCTGGTCAGCGCCGAGGAGAGCAGGATCAATCTGATCAATGATCGGGTGATGACGGCTATGGTCGCCATTCACACCCAGCCTCCTGTCTGCGCCGATCTGCGTCCCATGCTGGAAAAGCCTGTGTATAAGGTCGTGCTCTTCCTGCCCCGAGAGGAGATGGACGAGCCCATGCGGCTGGTGCCCCGAAGCAGGAAGACCCAGTGGTTCGCTCTGGGGCATGATCTGATTTCCATGGACGGCGGCAAGAAAAACGCCATGCTGGAAATTCTGGAAAAGCTGGGGATCACCGCCGGGGAGGCCATCGCCTTCGGGGATTCGGAAAATGATCTGGAAATGCTGGAGGCCGCCGGCATCGGCGTTGCCATGGGAAACGGTACAGACGCCTGTAAGCGCATCGCTGACTATGTGACAGATGACTGTGACGACGACGGGATTCTTCACGCTCTGGAGCATTTCGGAATCCTGTAAAAAAACGACCTGTTTCAACAACAGGTCGTTTTTCGTCAAAAGAAGCTTTTTATGGTTTTAGCTTTGGACTTTTCCACCTTGGCCAGCGCCAGGAAGGTTTGATTCTCTCCGTAAATGCGGTATGTCCCGTCGGGAGCCTTTACCCAAAAGTCCGCGCCGTTTCGGCATCGGCACTGGGCAGCGCCGGAGATCTCCAATGAGGGATAGGCGGCAAAAAGGCTGTCCACAGGAAGGAGCAGACTTTCAGGGGCAGGATGCGCCACAATCTCTTCCAGAGGGATGCTCTGCGAAATCGAATACTCCCCTGCCTGCACCCTTCTCAGGGCGGACATACACCCGCCGCAGCCCAGCGCTCCGCCGATATCATGGCACAATGTGCGGACATAAGTACCCTTGGAGCAATGCACCCGCAGCGTTGCCTCATTTTTGTCAAAGTTTTGCAGTTCCAGGTCAAAAATTGTGATATCTCTGGGCTTCCGCTCCACCTCTTTGCCGGAGCGAGCCAGCTCATAGAGCTTTTTCCCGCCGATCTTGATGGCGGAATACATGGGCGGAATCTGCTGCTGCGGGCCTAAAAAGCGGGTCAGCGCTTCCCTCAAGTCTTTCTCTGTTACAGTTACCTCATGCCGGGAGATGACATTTCCCGTGATGTCCTGGGTATCCGTGACCACGCCCAGCCGAAGGGTGGCGAGGTAGGTTTTCTCGGCGTGCTCAAAGAACTCCACCGCTCTGGTCGCCCGCCCCAGAAAGACCGGCAAAACGCCGGTGGCCATGGGGTCTAACGTGCCGCCGTGACCCACCCGCCGTTCATGGTAGACCCCCCGCAGCTTGGAAACCACATCCTGAGACGTCCAGTCCCGGGGCTTGTCCACGATCAAAATTCCGTTGGCCATCAGCAGTCCACGCCGCTTTCCCGGATGGCCCGGAGGATCGCCGCTGCGGTGTCCTCCAGATTCGCCTTCACCGTCGCACCGGCAGCCGCCCTGTGACCGCCGCCGCCCAGCGTCTTGCAGATGGCCGCCGCGTCATAGTTGGGAGAGGTACGAAGAGAAATCTTGCTCCCCTCCTGCACTTCCCGCAGCATCACCGCAATTTCCACCCCGGCAATGTCTCTCCCAAAGCCGGAAATATCGTCAATATCATCCTCCGTGAGCCGGAGGTTCTCCTTCACGGTGTCGGGGATGGCGCTGACCGCCACCAACCCCCCGGCGTAAAACCGGGTGGATTCGGTCAAATAGGCCTCCAGCTTCAGCCGGTTCAGTCCCTTTGTGCCGAACATCACACGGTTGATGGTGAAGGTGTCCGCACCGTAATCCTTGCAGTCTGCGGCGGCACGGAGGGTTGCGGAGGTAACATTGCTGTAACGGAAGCAGCCGGTATCCGTGGAAATGGCGCAATACAGCGCCTCCGCCATGCGTTTGCTGATGGGAGCCTTCATTTCCTTTAGCAAATCCAGAATGATCTCCCCGCAGGCAGCGGTGGAGGGGTCTACGTACCCCTGTTTACCGAAGGTCAGATCCGTCCCGTGATGGTCGATGCGAAGATCCACCCGGTCTGCATAGTCCTGTGCGGAAAAGCTGAGAATATTTGCGCTGGCAACGTCCGTAGCGATCACCGTGGCGTCCGCAGGCGGCTGAGCCACGGTCAGCCCCTCCAAAAAGGGGGCATATTTTTTTGTAAACTGAGGGTTATCCAGAATCGCCGCCCGCTTTCCCATTGCCCGCAGGCCGCCGCAAAGAGCGGCGGCGCAGCCGATGGTATCCCCGTCGGGACGGCGATGGGTCAAAATCAGATAGTTGTCCCCTTCCAGCAGAAGCCGGGCAACCTCAGGTATTGTCAGCTGCTTCATCTTCCTCCCCCTCCGGAATATCCAGCTTGGACAAAATGTCCAGAATGTGCGCCCCGTGGGTAATGGAATCGTCCGCTACCCACTGAAGCTCCGGGGTATAGCGAAGCTGCAAGGCTCTGCCCAGCTCTCTGCGCAGATAGCCTCCGGATGATTTCAGACCCGCAAGGGTCTCTTTGGTATATTCCTTCTCCAGCAGAGACACAAAGACCTTGGCATAGCGCAGGTCGGGGGTGGTCTCCACATGGGTGATGGAAAGCATGGTTTTGTGAACACGAGGGTCCTTCAGTTCCCGGAGCAAATCCGCCAGCTCCCGCTGAATCTCCTCGTTAATACGTCCAATTCGGTTGGATGCCATAGATTGGTTTCCTCCTTCTTTTTCATTAACAGCCACAAGCGGGAGCGTGATCCGCTCCCGCTGTAGTATTCCCTTTACCGGGGGATTTCCTCCATAATGAAGCACTCGAAGATATCGCCTTCCTTGATATCGTTGTACTTCTCAATGGACATACCGCATTCATAGTTGGCCGCAACTTCCTTCACGGAATCCTTGAATCTCTGCAGAGAGCCGATGTTGCCCTCGTAGATGACGATATTATCCCGCAGGACACGAACCTGTCCGTCACGGGTGATCTTGCCATCCTTGACATAGCAGCCGGCAATGGTGCCGATGGCGGAGACCTTATAGGTCTGACGAACCTCCGCATGGCCGATGACAGCCTCACGGAACTTGGGCGCCAGCATACCCTTCATGGCAGCTTCGATCTCGTCGATGGCGTCGTAAATCACACGATACATCCGCATATCCACGTTGGAACGCTGGGCGGAGGCCGCAGCCGCGGTATCGGGACGGACATTGAAGCCCACCACGATGGCATTGGCGGTGGAGGCCAGCAGAATGTCGGACTCGTTGATTGCGCCCACGGCGGCGTGGATCACACGGACACGGACTTCCTCGTTGGTCAGCTTCTCCAGACTTGCCTTAACCGCCTCGGCAGAGCCCTGAACGTCCGCCTTGACGATCAGATTCAGCTCCTTCATCTCGCCCTCCTGCATCTTGGCAAAGAGGTTATCCAG
>JAEDOJ010000184.1 GCA_016302015.1 Oscillospiraceae bacterium
GTTGCCGCAGAGGCGCTGCCGCCAAAGGTGAAGGTATCTGCCGTTACGGTGTCTGCCAATGTAATGGTGTCCCCGGATACATAATCAGTAATGTCCGTACAGGCAAACTTATTGCTGCCAACAGTACCGGCCACATAGTGCTTACTGTTCTTTGTGCCGACAAACAGATACTCCGTTGTGCCGTCAAATACCACTTCGCTGATGTCGGTCACCAGCTTCCATGTGGTATGCGCCGCCTTCGCCCGCAGAGAAACGCTGGGAAGCATGGAAAGAACCATGGACAGCAACAGCACAAAGGTAAGGATTTGCTTAAATTTTTTCATAGATTTTCCTCCTTTTCATTTTTGCCAAAAATCACGACGGCGTGAACACATTGTTCGGGCCGGCCATGGTGCAGTAGTTGAAGCTGGTTCCGTCCTGGTTACAGGCATCCCAGCCCTTGGCAAAAATCTCAATATCAACAATGTCCAGCGTATAGCTGCACTGCTCCGGTGCGGAAGGATTATTGTTGGGAACATTGCAGGCAGCCAATGCGCCTTCAGGGGTGAACTCCTCCTTAATCAGAGCCGGTTTCTGATACGGTTTTTTCATGATACACTCCTCCTTACTTATCAGAATTTCTATGATTGATGCTTTGATTACTTATATAAACACGCGGAAAACGCATGATTATTTTTGAGAATAAATCGCTTGATACAGCACGTCCACCGCCGATTGCTCCGGAAGGCAGGTCAAATGCCAGCCCTGGGCGCAAACCGCCATGCGCAGCGCAAGCTCCAGCATGAGGCCGCTGTCCTCCCGGAACTCCGGCGCCAGATAGGTGCCGTTCATCAGCCATTTGGCCGTCTCCACAGGATGCAGGGGCTTCAGAATATTCTCCCGACCCTGCGCCAGCCCCACGATCGCCCGGACAGGGACAGTCACGTTGAGGCAGTCCGGGGACGACCCGCTCAGCGGCAGTCCGCTGACCATCAGCCGTCCGTCCTCCAGAGAAAGCACCGCCCGATCGCCGTTGATCATCCTGCCGCTCCGGTATTTCACCCAAAGTCCAGCCTGGGTGGATTTTCCCACGCCGCTGCGGGCGGTGAAGAGAATTCCCTCCCCTTCGTGGAGAAGGTAGGCACAGTGGAGCATGAGACGGCCCTTCAGCGCAAGACAATGGGGCAAGGCCATGGCCTCCATAAAATTGCTCAGCTTCTCCCCCCAGCTTCCCCACCGGATGGTTCGGATTTCGCAGACACCGGGAGCGGTTTCCTCCGCAATCAGACCCACAGGCTCCTGTGCAGAGCCCCGGTAGCTGCGGATCAGCTTCCCATCCCGCTCCGTCAGACAGACGCGATCTGTTGTCAGAAGCTGTCTGCCCTCCGGAATTTCCAGCGCATCCTCAAACCGGATGTGAAAGCGGTAATCGGGTTCCGAAAAGTCAGCGGAAAACAACGCCCATTTTTCATCGACCTTCAGGGTCTCAGGAGCTGAAATGAGAAATTTCACATTCGCTATGTTAAATTGATATTCCATCTCCCGCTCCTTCCGGAACCGATACGTTTCGTTTTTATACCTATACATTGTAATATTATATCAGCCGTTTTCTGTTTTGCAAGTGTTAATTTGAAATTAACCAGATTATTTTCATAAGGAACCGGGACGTTATGGATAAATATATAGTTCATGATTGATTTTTTGTATAAACCTGATATAATAGAGAAAATACAGGGAGGTGAGACTTTGGAGCGTCCCACATATTTAAAAAGCCTGCTGAACAAGGCTCTGGCCATGAAGGTTCCTGTATCCGGAACCTTTGAGCTGACCGCCCGGTGCAACCTGGACTGCGGTATGTGTTACATTCACAAGGCGGAGAACGATCCCGTGGCACGGCAAAAGGAATTGCCCACGGATTTCTGGCTGGATCTGGTTCGCCAGATTCGGGACGCCGGCGCACTGACCCTTCTGCTCAGCGGTGGGGAGCCGGTGCTCCATCCCGGTTTTCGGGAAATCTACCTGGCGTGTAAAAAGGCAGGACTGATCCTCTCCCTCAACTCCAACGGTACCATGTTCACCCCGGATGATATTGCCTTTTTCAGCGAAAATCCCCCTGCTAAAATCAATATTTCCCTCTACGGCGCCAGCCGGGAGACCTACCAAAAGCAGTGCGGCAACGGACTCATGTTCGACCGGGTGACGGAAACTATTCGCCGTCTCCGGGAGAAAAATATCGGTGTTCGGATCAACCTGACGGTCACGGAGCAAAATCAGCAGGACATTGCCGCCATTTACCGGTTTGCAAGATCCCTGGAGATTCCCGTTTCCTACACCACCTACCTCTTCCCTCCCAAGCGTGCCAGCGAAAACGGCTTCTGCGCCGCCTGCCGCCACACCCCGGAGCATGCCGCCGCCCTGTCTCTTGTCTGCGACCGGGAGAAATTCGGGCAGGAGGAATTCCGCCTTCGGAAAAAAGCCATCGAGGAGCAGGCGCCCCTTCTCACAGAGGAGGAATGCGATGATCTCCGGGATCCCACGGAGCGGATTCGCTGCCGTGCCGGTACCAGCGCCTGGTGGGCGACCTTCGACGGCAGACTGCTCCCCTGCGCCATGCTGGGAGACCACGCCGTGGATCTGAAAACCCGGTCTTTTCAGGACGCATGGAGGGAAATCCGCCGTCTGACGGATCAGATCTATCTTCCCTCCGCCTGCACGGACTGCTCTCTGCGCCAGTACTGCCATGTCTGCGCGGCCATCTGCTATTGTGAAAACGGCAGTACCGAGGCTGTGCCAACCTATATGTGTGAAATGACAAAGGCTTATCTGAAAGCCCTGCGGGAGGTGGAGGTATGAGACAAAATCCACAATATATCCTCCGTCAGATCGCCGGAGAAGGGGTGCTGATCTCTCTGGAGAGCAGCGAGGGCTTCAACGGTCTGATCGGGCTGAACGGTCTGGGGCTGGAAATCTATCAGAGAGTGGAACAGTACGAGACGGAGGAGGCGCTGATTCAAAGTCTCTGCGAAGACTTCGACGCCCCCGCCGAGGAACTCACCGCTGACGCAAGAGCCTTTCTCGCTCAGCTAAGAGAAGAACGATTGATTTTGGATTGAGGAGCTGCCTATGAAACTGAAACAGAATTATGCCCTTCGGGAAATTGCGGGAGAGCTTCTCCTGGTTCCCGTGGGAAAGGCTTCGCTGAATTTTAACCAGATGCTGACGTTGAATGAAGTCGGTGCGGATATTTGGAAGCTGATCCCCGAAGCGGACAGCGAGGAGGAGATCGTAACCCGGCTGCTGCAGGAGTATGAGGTTGACCCCGAGGTGCTTCGGGCAGACGTTGCGGAATTTATCGAATCAGTTCGAAAGCTGGGAATCCTGTAGTCTTACAATTTTATCAAAAAAATTCTTAA